>JAGLNZ010000299.1 GCA_023139225.1 Desulfobacula sp.
AAAATAGGGCTTTGTCTGGATATTTATATGCCCACCTTGACATTTTTGATTAAGAACAAAGTTTATGATAACATTTAAAAAATCAATTGGACGAATTATTTTAAGGAGGGTTTATGCCGGGTATTTATGAAATTTATATAAAGGATCATTTTGCTGCAGCCCATGCATTGAGAGGATATGATGGAAACTGCTCCAATCTGCATGGCCACAATTGGATTATTGAGGCGTATATTCAGTGCACAAAGCTTAATAAGCTGGGTATTGGAGTTGATTTCAGGGATGTCAAAAGCGTTGTAAAAGATGTGCTGGGCAAACTGGATCATACCAACCTCAATGAAGTGGCAGAATTTGGCAGCATTAATCCGACATCTGAAAATCTTTCCAAGTTTTTATATACCGAGCTTTCCCGACGTCTGAACACCGAGCACATAAACGTCAGCAAAGTGATGGTATTTGAAAGCCCCGGATGCGGGTCTTCCTATCAGGAGGCATAATTGCAGCTTGATATTTGCGAAATTTTTTACAGCCTTCAGGGAGAATCCACCTTTACCGGGCTGCCTTGCATTTTTATAAGACTTTCAGGATGCAATCTTAGCTGTTCGTGGTGTGACACACCTTATGCAAAAAAAGAATCTCAATCAATGACCTTTGATCAAATTTTAAAGAAGGTTTCTTCCTATCATTGCAATCTTATTGAAATCACCGGTGGTGAACCGCTGCTGCAGGAAAGCACGCCACCTTTTATATCCATGCTTTTAGAAAAAAACTTTCAGGTCCTCCTTGAAACCAACGGCAGTAAAAATATTAAAAACATTCATTCAAATTGTATAAAAATTATTGATATCAAGTGTCCTTCCAGCAATGAATCTGATAGTTTTTTATCAAAAAATATTGATTTCTTAACTAAACATGATGAGATCAAATTTGTTATCGGTTCTCGAAAAGACTATGAATTTGCAAAAGCCATCATTGAAAAGAAACTGACCGGAATCTTGCAAAAAAAAATTCACCTTTCACCTGTTTTGGGGCAAATCTCTCCAAAAGCCATTGCCACCTGGATGATTGAGGACAATCTTCATGCAAGGCTTTCTTTACAGCAACACAAGATTATATGGCACCCGGACAAGAGAGGAGTTTAAATAAGAACATGAATCAAAAAGCCATCATACTTTCCAGTGGAGGGATTGATTCCACCACTGTCATGGCCATTGCAAAATCAAAAGGCAAGGAGATTTACAGCTTAAGTTTCAGATATGGTCAAAGGCATTCAATAGAACTTGAAGCTTCCAGGAAAGTTGCCAAATCACTTAAGGCAAAGACCCATAAAATCATTGATATTGATTTAAGGCAATTTGGCGGCTCTGCCCTGACCGATGAAATAAATGTCCCCAAACATGACACTGTGGATGAAATCAGGGAAGGGGAAATTCCCATCACTTATGTTCCGGCCAGGAATACTATTTTCCTGTCCTATGCCATGGCCTGGGCAGAAGTTTTAAAGGCCACATCCATTTATATTGGGGTTACTGCCGTGGATTATTCGGGTTATCCGGACTGCAGGCCCGCCTTTATTGAGGCCTTTGAGAAAATGGCAAACCTTGCCACCAAAACCGGG
>JAGLNZ010000003.1 GCA_023139225.1 Desulfobacula sp.
ACCTTTTTTATCTTAACAATTTTTTTTTCCACTTTTCATCTTCATTCTTAAAGTAAAATTAAATTTTTTTTTATACCTACTAACAAATATAACCTGATCCATCAATAAAGTATCTTGCATTACAGGCAAGATATTTATAATAAATAAAAAACAAAGATTTAAGGTTGCACCAATGAAACTATTTAAAATTGTCATTTTTTATTCCTTTTTCACTTTTTTTATTTTTTATTCAACAGGGGTTGCTTCTAATTTAGGCAGGCAGTATACAATTTCCGGCAAAACCATGGGTACTTTTTACACCATAAAATTTATCTCAGGCAAAAAAGAGCCCCTGCCATTATGGAAAAGCCGGGTTGATATTCGTCTAAAACAAGTGAATCAAAAATTTTCCATGTATGATCCTAGAAGTGAAATCTGTGTTTTTAACCGTCAGAAAACAGAGAAAACCGTGAATATTTCTTCGGATTTTTTTTCAATCCTGCTAACGGCAAAAAAATTATACCAACTGACTGACGGTTCCTGGGACGGAACAGTGAAACCCCTGGTTGATCTTTGGGGATTTGGTACTCAAAAAAAATCAAAAAAAATTCCTGAACTTGCTGAAATAACCCTGGCATTATCAAAAACCGGATTTAATCATATCAATATCAAAGGAAAACAATCAATTTGTAAAAAAAAAGCCGTCACTCTTGATCTTGGTTCCATTGCAAAAGGATACGGTGTGGATGCTATTTCAAAGCTTTTCATTTCATCGGGCATTCATGATGTCCTTGTGGAAATAGGCGGAGAACTCTATGCTTCAGGCAAAAATAAAAAAGGGAAATACTGGTCGGTAGGAATCAGTAACCCCGACAAACTCTATATAAACCAGGATTTATATAAAATTATCCGCCTTACTAACCAGGCCATTGCCACCAGTGGAAATTACAGAAATTTTTTTGAAATGGATGGGAAGACCTTTTCCCATATCATTAACCCTAAAACAGGGTTTCCGACAGACAACCAGATCGTCAGTGCATCTGTAATCTCCCGGGACTGCACATTTGCCGACGGTCTTGCCACTGCCCTTATGGTCATGAATGTTAAAAAAGCAATCACACTCGTCAACAGCCTTGACAATACGGAATGTCTGATCATACAAAAAAAAGATCAAAAATTTGTGAGCCATACTTCTGAAAATTTTGATGATTTTGTGGTGAAATAATCTTTTATTTTTTATATCTCATACCTTGAAAAGAATCTCTTTTCTCAAGAGTATGCTGGATCATATTAAAGGTTTCCCGGTATCGGCCTGCCCACAGGGGAGCTTGTAATTCATCCGAATGAGGATCTCCTGTGATACGCTGAATAATAATTCTGTCCGGCAGCAATTCTAAAAAATCACACACGGTCTCCACGTATTCTTCCTGTTCCATTGGGATATAATCACCGTTTTTCCACATTTTGGCAAGATGAGTACCCTTGATTACATAAAGAAGATGAATTTTCACCCCGTTAATTGGGCTGTGAGCCAGTATTTTTGCAGTTTTGAGCATCATCTTTTTGTCTTCCCCGGGAAGCCCGAGAATAACATGGGCGCAAATATTTATGCCCCTGCCCTGTGTGAGCTCAACAGCATTGAAAAAATCTTTAAATGTATGTCCCCTGTTAATTGTCTTCAGCGTTGCATCATGAACAGATTGAAGCCCATACTCAAGCCAGATCAGGTAATCTTTTGTATAAGACTCTATCAAATCAAGCTTTTGTGTATCAACGCAGTCGGGCCGTGTCCCAATAGCCATCCCCACCATCCCTTCACAGGAAAGTGCCTCATCATACATTTGTTTCATGTGCTCACAGGTGGTGTAGGTATTTGTATACGACTGAAAATAGGCTAAAAACTTTTTAGCCTTATATTTTTTTATCATCCCGATTTTACCGGTTTTAATCTGCTCCTCTATGGAAAGCCCCCTGGCAAACATACCGGAACCAGATCCCTTTGAATTGCAGTAGATACACCCTTTCCTGGAAAGCATGCCATCCCTGTTGGGGCATGACAGCCCTGCATCAACTGAAATTTTTTGCACCCTCTGGCCAAACAATCCTCTTAGATAGGAATTATAATCCGAATATCTCTTCTTTTTATCCATTTAACATACCAGCTATTGTAAACAGTTTATTTTTAAATTCTCATCGTATTATTTACCATTAAAAGCCCAAAAGAATCAAAGAAAGAGAAAAATTAAAAAGAATATATGAGAATACAGGCAGATAACCAATAAATTTAAACCGATTTACAAACCGATTTGCTTGATCTTTTTTCACAAAAATTATATAGTATCAGGTATTGAATCAGATTCGGTCCTGTTATTTCTCTATGATCATTACACCCAATTCTTTTCAATTGCAAAATTTGCTTACAGCTGTTTTTTTATCCTAAGGTTACACCACAAGATTAATAATAAGGAAGGTTATATGAAAAACAAATCCGCATTTTTTATTCTTGTTTTGGTTTTGCTATTATTTTGTCCGGATTTGCATGCCAAAAAAATCCAATTGGTTTATGTCAGTTTCCCACCCTATGAAGACAGTATCAATAATAAACCTGCCGGTATACTTGTCCAGATTGTCATACAGGCATTTACAAGGGCCGATATTGAATACAACCTCACATTTTTACCCTTCAAAAGAGGATATGACCTGGTTAAAGAAGGCAAATATGACGGTCTGTTTAATTTCTATAAAATTGATAAACGGCTGCCGTATTTTGATTATTCAACGCCGATTATTAAAAACCCGCTGGTTTTCTTTGTACGAAGAGATTCCAGTATGACTTATCAATCCATTAATGATCTTAAAGACAAAAAAATCGGTGTTATGATCGGCTACACTTATGGCAAAGAGTTTGACGATGCAAAAAATTTTATAAAAGATGCTGCTGCAGAGCATGTACATCATTTCAGAAAAGTGTTGTTCGGCCGTATTGATGCCTACCCCTGTGATAAAATGGTGGGCATTTATACGGCCAGGAAAGAAGGATATATGGATGAATTTAAAATACTGCCTAATCCGTTAAAAATCATGAACGGACATATCGGGTTCACCAAAGGCAAACACACCCTTGTGATTGAAAAAATCAATCAACAAATCAAGCAGATGGAAGACAGCTGTGAGATCGATCAGATTATTGACAATTACATCATTCACAACCAATATTGATCCTACTCTCCCACCCCAGGGGTAATAACATGGCGCCTGCACCAGGAGACCCTTCTTTTTAAATCCAGTCATTTTGGCATAATTATTTTTTTTAATCGTATTATTGACCAAAACGGTAAGCAATTATATATTATGAGGTTATGAATTTTAACTTTAAAGTATATGATGTCATTGTTATCGGCGCCGGTCACGCCGGATGCGAAGCTGCCCTTGCTTCTGCGCGCATGGGATGCGAAACTCTCCTTTTAACCATTGATATGGACAAAATCGCTTCCATGCCCTGCAGCCCTTCAATAGGCGGCATGGCAAAAGGTCAGCTGGTTAAAGAAATTGATGCCCTTGGCGGTCAAATGGCAAAAATCACAGATTCCTCAGCCATTCAATACAGGACATTAAATACACGTAAAGGCCCTGCGGTTCATTCCACGAGAACGCAAAATGATAAAGCATTATATTCAAAAAACATGAAAGCGGTCATTGAAAAAACAGACAACCTGGATTTAAAACAGGCAATGGCTAACGAACTCGTGCTTGAAAATGATACCGTGACAGGAATGATTGATCATACAGGTTTTGAATACTCTGCCCGGGCCATCATTATTGCAACGGGCACCTTTCTTAAGGGAACGGTTCATATCGGGGCATCAAAAATCCAGGCCGGCAGAGCCGGAGAATTTGCATCAATCGGGCTTGCACAAAATCTTGCAACGCTTGGATTTAATATCGGAAGGATGAAGACCGGAACCCCGCCACGGCTCCATGCGGACACCATTGATTTTTCCAGGTTCACTATCCACAATTCAGATACCAAGCCAAAACCGTTCTCTTTTTCAACAACCAATATTCTCAATCCCATGCTGCCAAGTTTTATGGGCAGCACAAATCGAAATACCCATGAAATCATCAAAAAAAACCTGAAATATTCAGCACTTTATGGTGGTCATATCAAAGGAAAATCTGCCAGGTACTGCCCTTCATTTGAGGATAAAATTGTTAAATTCCCGGACAGGGACAGTCACCATGTTATCCTTGAATACGAGGGCATAGACTCAAAAGAAATTTATGCTTCAGGACTTGGAAACAGTCTGCCTCTGGAAATCCAGTATGAAGTTGTCAGATCCGTAGAAGGTCTTAAGAAGGCCAAAATAATGAGACCGGCCTATGCCATTGAGTATGATTATGTAAATCCCCTGGAATTATCCGCCCTTCTTGAAACTAAAAAAATAAAAGGTCTTTTCTTAGCCGGACAGATTAACGGCACATCAGGGTATGAAGAAGCCGGTGCTCAAGGATTGTGGGCCGG
>JAGLNZ010000030.1 GCA_023139225.1 Desulfobacula sp.
GCTGATGAACTCATCAAAATGGGTATTGAAACCGCCGCCATTGATGAAAGAAGAAAAATATACCATGAACTCCAGGATATCTGGGCTAAAGATGTTCCCGGTGTAACCGTGATCCAGCGTGAAGGCACAAAAGCCCTGAGCGATTACATCACAGGATTCAACCCCAACCCCATGTATCATGGAACGTATACCTTCTTTTATCACCTGAAATAGACTTTAAATTAAGAGGATGATTTTTAAGGGCAGAAACAATATTGTTTCTGCCCTTTCCTAAAAAGCACTCTTATTTTTGTTCATCCGGTATGGTCTATTTTGCATCAAAGAAAAGCCATGACCAATAGACTGTATCCTAAATAATAACCCAAGAAAATTCATAGGTATAAACTTGGCTGCGTTTATTGCCAGAAGATTAATGTTTATGGTTGTTGTGCTCTTTGGCGTTTCCATATTGATGTTCGGAATATTAATGAGTTTCAGTCCGGAACGAAGGGCAGCAGCATTTGTCAGATCACCTCAACAGGTCAAGGAAATCCCCAATCTCGTAAAAAAATATGGCCTGGACAAACCCTTTTATGTCCAATATGTCAATTGGATTAAAGAAATATCCAAAGGCAACTTTGGATATTCCACTGTTGCGTCCTCCCCCACACTTGAGGCAATTATTAAATACCTTCCCACAACTGTTGAGCTCAATTTATTTTCCCTGCCCATTATCATTACACTTGGAATATGGCTTGGAACGGTGGCAGGAACCCACAGGGATACCTTTATTGATCATACCACCAGGATTGCCGCCATTATCGGCTGGTCCCTGCCTACCTTTTTGTTTGCTTTAATTTTATTAATGATATTTTATTCCCAGTTTCAATTATTCCCGCCGGGAATTATTTCAGACCACATTGATGATTTTATTACCAATAACCCTGATAAATTCATACAATATACCGGCATGTATGTTTTTGACGGCATTTTAAACCGCAATTTTGAAGTGGTGCTGGACGCATTAAAACATCTTGTCCTTCCGGTTGTGACACAGGTCACTGTTGTAATTGCCATATTAGTCCGGGTGATGCGGTCCAGCATGCTGGAAGAAATATCCAAGGATTACATTATCACTGCAAAAGCAAAAGGGGTTGATACCCACACCATCTACTACAAACATGCAAAAAAGAATGCGCTTTTACCCGCCATTACAGTTGCGGGCTGGCTGGTTGCACTCTCCATTGAAGGAAGTGTTACTGTTGAATTTATTTTCAATCGTGCCGGATTGGGACTATTACTCGTAAAAGCGGCAACCCAGCTGGATATTCCGGTTGTGCTTGCCGTCAGTCTTTTTCTAGGATTGATCTATGTGGTAGCCAATTTGATTATTGATGTCCTTTATGCTGTCATTGACCCTAGAATACGCTTAAATTGATAACGCTTATATGATGTAAATAAAAAATGGAAACAAAAACTGAACATCCGAAATTAAAAGAAATTAGATTTACGCTCTACAGAATATTTCGAAGCCCTTCGGCCATCATCGGAATTGTCCTGTTGCTCGCCTTTACAATTGTGGCACTTTTAGCTCCTTATATTGCACCCCCCAAGTATAAACACAAACCTTATATGATGCCCCATAAAGGATATTCCATGATGCCTATGGCCCCAAGCCAGGAGCATTTGTTCGGTACGACTTCAGGCCAGTATGATATTTTTTACGGTGTGGTCTGGGGGACCAGAACCGCCTTTAAAATAGGTATCATTGTTGTTTTGTCAGCATTTTTAATTGGGGCCACTTTCGGCATTATTGCCGGATATTACGGGGGATGGATCGATGAAATCATTATGCGGGTGGTGGATGTCTTTTTTGCCATCCCGTTCACGATTCTTGCCATGGCGTTTGTGGTACG
>JAGLNZ010000300.1 GCA_023139225.1 Desulfobacula sp.
GTTGAATTAGGGGTTGATTATTCTTTGACCATCTCCTGTTATGATCCCGATTCAAACGGCAGATCCTGTGGCAGGTGTGACGCTTGTCTGCACAGGATAAAAGGATTTAAGGAAGCACGAATTTTTGACCCTACGATATACTATCAGCAAAAAGCGCCTGGCTAAAGATCTCCACCGGATGCTTGACCTGAATCGACTGATGCTGTTTTGCCAGCATGTCGGAAATCTGCATCATACAGGCAGGACATGAGGTCGCCACTATTGAACATCCGGTATCAATAATATTATTAGCTTTTAGCCGGCCGATTTGAGAAGAAATATCATAATGCTGGAGATTGAAACTTCCCCCCATGCCACAACATGTGTCACTTTCCTTCATCTCTTTTAATGTATTGCCGGAAGCAAGGATGACTTGTCTTGGCTCATCAAATACCCCAAGGGACTTTTTAAGGTGGCAGGGATCATGATAGGTAATCATCTGTTTTTCCCCCTTACCCTCTGGATTTACACCAGACAGGTCAAACTGTTTTTCCATGAGCCAACTGATATCCACTGTTTTTTGGGCCATAGCTTTAATCTGCATCAACAGATTTTCATCCACATGTTTTAACAGGGCGGGCCATAAGTTTATAATAGTTGATGAGCATGTGGCACAGGCCGTCACAAGGTAATCAAACTTTTCTTTTGAAAAAAGACGAACATTGGTTTTTACAAGGGTCTCAAAGGTTTCAAGATCCCCTGATGCAATGGCAGGAATACCGCAACACCCCTGATTGGAAGGAATAAAAATCCGGGCATCATAATGCTTTAATACATCAACCACGCTGTGGGCAATATTTGGAAAAACCTTATCAATCAAACAGCCCACAAAAAAAGCCACTTTCACACCTTTTCCATCGACTTTCAAATCTTTACCCTCAAGCGTCCTGTTAAAGGCTGTCTCTTTTAAGGGAACAATATGTCGATGCCTTAAAAGAGGTGAAGCAAACCTGGCACATGAGGTTCCCTGGAAATTTTTATCCTTTTTGAAAAAAAGTTTTTGAAGCGGGGCAGCCTTTCCCATGACATCATTGAATTTTTCAGGACGGGAAAGCATTTTTTTAAATATTATCTTTTTGGAAAACGGCAAACCAAGATATTGAGTAATGATAGCCCGTGCCGTTAAAAAAATTTCTACCGTATTCACATTGCTGGGGCAGGCGTGGGCGCAGGAACCGCAAAGCAGACACCTTTGAAGCCGTTCATTAACCCCTTTGGCATCTTTAAACATCTGATCGATCAATCCATTGATCAGGGCAAGCTTGCCCCTTGACACATCTGCTTCTTTCCGGGTTTGGGCAAACAAAGGGCAATCTGCCTGGCACATCCCGCAACGGGTACACACGGCAAGCTGATCCTCAAGCTTTCTTACATCACGGGCAAGCTGTTGCATCTTACGTGTGACCTTCGGGTTATCCATATGAATATTCCGTTGCCTGCCTGACTTCCTCTTTTATCTCTCTTTCATGAAGACCGATCAGGTATAAAAGCCCGTCCAGGCCAACATTTGAAATGGTATTGGATGCTTTCTGCCTGACAACAGGTTTGGCATTAAAGGCAACACCCAGGCCTGCGATGCTGATCATGGGAAGATCATTAGCACCATCGCCGACAGCAATGGTCTGTTCAAGGGCAATATTCTCCTTTTGGGCAATCTGTCTTAATAATATTGCTTTTTTCTCGCCATCCACAATATCACCGACAACCTTGCCGGTCACCACACCGTTTTTAATATCCAGGGTATTTGAATACATATAATCAAACTCAAGCTTTTCCTTTAAATATTCTCCAACAAAAGTAAAGCCCCCTGACAGAATACCCAGCTTATACCCCAGGCCTTTCAGGGTCTTGGTAACCAGATCCGCCCCTTCGGTCAATGGCAGATCCCTTGATATCTTCGCCAGTTGCTCTTGTTTTATTCCTTTTAAAAGAGCCACTCTTTTTCTAAAACTTTCTTTAAAATTTATCTCACCTCTCATGGCAGACTCGGTAATTTTATCCACCTGCTCCCCAACACCGGCCAGCTTGGCCAGTTCAACAATGACTTCAGTCTGGATCAATGTTGAATCCATATCAAAGACAACCAGTTTCCTGTTCCTTCTGTAAATATTATCCACATGAAAAGAGATATCAATCCCGGCTTTTTGGGAAATCTCCATAAATCTTCTTCGCATATCAAGAATATTTAAGGGGGTTCCGCTGACGGAAAGCTGTACACATGCCCTTGGATTATCCTGCGGCTTTTTAAGGGAGATCCTTCCTGTCAGGCGTGTAATACTGTCAATGTTCAAATCATTACCTGCTATGATCAATGCAACAGAGGAAATCTGCTGGGCTGTGACTGTCCTGCCCAGAAGGGTAATGATTCTTCTCTCTTTTCCCTGGGCATGAACCCATTTTTCATAATTATCAGGCTCAACCGGCTTAATGTCTATCTTAAGCCCCATGTTGTGGCCCTCAAACAGCATATCCTTGAAAATTGAAGAAAAATCTTTTGACCTTGGAATTTCAGCCAAAATCCCAAGGGAAATATGCTCATGGATAACTGCCTGACCAATATCCAGAATAGTTACATCATATTCTGCCAGAATCCCGGTAAACTTTGCATCAAGGCCTTTTCTGTCCCTGCCTGTAATATTTATCAATACAACATCACTCATTACCACTATCCTTTAATGCTTTTTTTTAAAAATTTACAGCCCCTGTAAAATTAAAAAAGCGGAACAATGCCTTTAGATATCCTCATGATCAATCCGCCAGATGATATTCCGCCTTTATATTAATATGTTAAGTACATATATCTTTGGTTGGCAATGGTTTGCAAGCAATTTAAGATGATTGTTCAAATTTTGTAAATATTTCTTTAAAAATTTGCCATACGCCAAAAACTTTGAGATACTTGAAAGACTATTTTAACAAACAGAAGGCCAATGAAAAAAAATATTGAAAAAATATGGTTTTGTGCTTTCTTTTTCCTCTTGTCCGTTTGCAATGCCAATGGTGCTGAAACACTGACAATTGTCAGAGGTCAGGATTTTCCCCCATACCATTATCTGGATAAAAATGGTGTTGAGCAGGGTTTTATTATCGACATTATCATCGGGACTGCAAAGCTTTTGGACATGACCGTCTCTTTTAAACAATATCCGTGGTCCAGATGTATCAACATGGTGGAGAAAGGACATGCCGATGCCATGATGAATCTTTTTAAAACCGAAAAAAGAAAAACATTCATGCATTTTGCTAATAATATAATCGCTTATGAAACCAATTCCTTTTTTGCATTAAAGGAAACCAAGCTACCTTATTCAGGTGATATTAAAACGATCATTCCCTACAAAATTGGAACCATTCGAAACTATAGCTATGGAAAACGCTTTGATGCTGTCAGTTTCCCTTTAAACTATCAACTGGAAACAGAAAAACAATTAATCAAAAGCCTGATCAATAAAAGATGTGAGGTGATTATAGGAAACAAACTGACCCTCCAGACACTTTTAAACCAAATGGGGCTTCAAGACAAAATCAAATCATTAAACCCGGATATTTCCAAAAATCCGTTATATATTGGTTTTTCAAAAATCAGGGGCCATAAGGCTCTTTCAAAGGCTTTTTCAGAAAAATTAACACAATTTAAAACATCTGAAGAATACCAAAAAATAATCAAACAATATTCACTGGGAACCCCTTGATAAAACCCGGTTATCCGGCGGACGCTATTTAAATGTTTTTATCACAATATCATTGAGCCTGCATCCTGCATAGTTTGCCACCACCGGACATTTTGCCTTGAAAAGAAAAAAAATCCTGGTGTCCCTATTATCAAGGGTTTCTAAATTACCCTGCCCCTTTGATATGATCATGTCGGCCTGTTGGTATTGCTGCCTGAAATCATTTGAACAATATTCCAGTATAACTCCCGGAATAGCCGCCCCTGTGTCAATCACTTTCACTATTTTTGTTATACCTGTATATTGCGCATCTTCCATGGTCGCATCATTCTGTGTCGCACCGCCACGGACGGCATAGGTTATTTTTTCCGGGTCCATTTTTCCCAGTAAAAGTTTATCAAAAACAATCTCGCCGGCATTATCGGCAATCCACAATATTTTTGAAGCTTTTTCACAGGCTATTTTAAATGGTTTTACAGATCCGTTGATATCAACACTCAAAGCATCATGAATGGTGTCAAGAACCTTTTTTGTTCCCACCTTGTTATGCGAGCCAAAATCAATAATATTTCCTGCAATGCAAAGACGGACGGCTGTATCAAAAAAAGAAGATTTTACTTTTTTTTCAAGTTCAGGATATAATTTGAGTGCAAAATCATTATATTTTTTCTTAATGTGTTTATAGGGATCATCGACACCAGTGATCTGTTTTACAGTCTGCTGAATAAACAGTGCCATCAAAGGTGGAGGACAATTCAAATCAAAGACACAAAGTTCTTTTAAAACTTTTCTAACAATTTTTAACTGAAGCTGTTCATCATCAGTAGCAAGTCTCGCCGCATCAAGTCCGCCCCGGGCAATGCAGGGCAGGCAGTCATTATGCATTCTCATATATTTATTCACAACTCCTTGAAATATTGAAAAAAGAAATGACTTTTACCTGGTACTCCTATCTGTCACATTATTTAAACGGTCAGTTGTGATTTGATACGGGCCATTTTGTCTTTGGTGTCTTTGCATATCCGATGAGCTTCGGTCAAGCTGATTTTTTGAAAATTAACTGTGTCGCCTGATTTGATCTGAGCCACCAAAGACAGATCCGGTCCTATGACCGTAGCGGGTTTTGCATAACCGCCAACCGTCATCTCCACGAGTACTATGATCGGTTGAAAATCAGGCGGAACCTGTATGGCACCCGGTAAAATGGGCTCTGAAATGATGCTTTGGGGTACATCAGGTTTGAGTTCCACAGCCGAACCTTCAAGACGGCAACCCATACGATCTGCTTTGTTGCTTACGGTAAAGGGAGAGTTAAACAATACGTCAAGACCCTGATCAAAAAAATCATCCTGGGGTCCGGGTACTGCTCGTAAAGGGACACTTGTCAAAAAAGTCGGCTGATCTTCAACCGGCAGTTGTCGAATCTGTCCCAAAAAGCTGCTTTCCAGGCGACCTAATATATCACCGGACTTTAAGGGGCGACCTTCCAAACCCCCAAAATTCCCTCCCACATATGTGGAACGCGAACCCATAATTTTCGGTACATCAAAACCACCGGTAATGGCCAGATACCCTCTAAAGCCTGTTTTAACAGGAAGTATCTGCAAAATATCTCCCGGAGACAGAGTAAGGGTTTGCCAAGCCGGCATTTCATTACCATTGACTTTAATCGGCATTTCGGCTCCAGTGACAGCTACTTCCATTTGACTAAATACTTCAAGCTTGGGCCCCATAAACGTCATTTCCAGCACGGCTGCTTGTTTATTATTCCCCACCAAATAATTGGCAATTTCAGCAGAAAATTTATCCAGCGTCCCACACACAGGAATGCCAAATTGTAAATATCGGCTCCGACCGGGGTCTTGAACAGTGGTTTGAGCTCCCGGATCAATAACTTTAAACGCTTTCATGGCTCTCCTTTCTGCAATACTATTTTATTTGATTAAGTCGGTCAAATTCAGCCTGGTCAACGGGTTTAAATCGAATTTTGTCTCCGGCTGCATATAAAAAAGGATTTTTTTTCTCAGGCGAAAATAATCTGAGTGGAGTCCGGCCAATGAGCTGCCATCCTCCCGGAGAGTCCACTGGATATATACCGGTCTGGTTGTTGGCAATGCCGACAGAACCGGCCGGAACCAATGTTCTTGGAGTTTTTAGTCTGGGCGTGGTCAGTCGGTCATCCATACCACCCAAAAATGGGAACCCCGGTGTGAAACCAATCATAAATATCTGGTACTCAGAACCGGAATGGATTTTGATAATTTCTTTTTCACTAAGTCCGGTATGCTCAGCTACAAATGGAAGCTCAGGACCATGCTTTTCACCATAGCAAACAGGAATGTCAACTGTTTTTGAAGGAGGCAGTTTCAAACCTTCAAGCTGATTTTTTAAATTATCCAGATGCCGGGCCAAGACATCCGGGTTGGTTTGAATGGGGTCATAAATCATCAATATAGACCGGTAGGTCGGCATGACTTCACTGACACCAAGGGGCATTTCCTGGTTCAAGGCTTTGGTAACCAGTTTTACTTTTTGGTTAACTTCCAAATCGATTACATCACCGTATTCAAATAACAACCCTGAATCACCCATCAGTCGCATTCTAGGTTTTTTAAAAATTTGTCCCATATTTTATCTCCATAAGTTATGTATGGAATAAGACTGCTGAATAATATGGCAAAATCATTGCATTTAGACCGCTCGCATTGGCTTTACTTCAACACCCTCTTTTTCCATGCCCTCTTTAATACCTTTTACCAAATCCACAGCAGAAGGGTTGTCACCATGGACGCATAAGGATTCCACATCTATTTCAATGGTAGAACCGTCAGTTGCTATAATTTTTCGTTCCTTGGCCATTAATATGGTCCGTTCTGTGACCACTTGAGGATCTTTAATTAATGCACCGGGTTGACGACGGGAAAGCAGGTTGCCGTCAGGGGTATAAGCTCTGTCCGGAAATGCTTCATATACCACACGAAGTCCCACTTGCTCTCCAACTTTCCTCATCCGTTCTCCCATGTCTCCTGCGAGGGTTACATACCATAGGTCTTGGTCTACACTCACAATAGCCTCGGCTACTGCCTGCGCAATATTTTCATCTTGAACTGCTGTTAAGTAGAGATTTCCGTGGGGTTTAACATGGGTCATTTTAACTTTGTGCATATTACAAAAGGCTTTCAGAGCTCCAACCTGATAGATAATATAGTTTTTAATTTCTTTGGGTGTACAATCCATATTTCTACGGCCGAAACCAAGCAGGTCAGGAAACCCGGGATGAGCACCGCAACCCACATTATGTTGTTTGGCAATGCCAACAGTATGGTTCATGACCAAAGGGTCACCTGCATGCCAGCCACAAGCTATATTGGCTGAAGTAATGTGTTTGATAACTTCATCATCCAAACCAATTTTGTAATTACCAAAACTTTCTCCCATGTCACAATTCAAGTCAATACGCATATGAAATGCTCCTTTTTATTTTTTATTTTTTTTTTGACAAAAGAGCTATATAGTTATCCAACACCTTTGCCGGTTCAGGGATTGTTATCATTGTTTTTCGCTTTATTCCCATAGTAATCGCCTGGCTTCCAAAACAAGTTAAATGGTGTTTAGGCTACTTAATCTGTGCCGGTAAATACAACACGATTTCCGGAAAAAAAGTTATGAGCATCGTGGCAGCGCACAACAGGATAAAAAACGGCAGTGCAGCTTTGGCAATCTTAAAAATTTCGTCGTTGTTCAAACTGCTGATGACAAAAAGATTAAACCCCACCGGTGGGGTTATTAAGGCAAGCTCGATCATCAATATCAGATAAATACCGAACCAGACCGGATCAAATCCGGCATCCTTAATCAATGGCAGGACAATGGGGGAAGTCATGACGATCATGGAAAATCCGTCCAAAAGGCATCCCAGCCCCACATAGGTGATCGAAAGAATTAATATCAGCGCATAGGGCGTCAGGGCCAGAGACCCCACGAACAGACTCAGTTGCCGGGTAATGCCCAGATAGCCCACCGCCACTGACAGATAGGTGGCTCCCATAACGATCATCATTATCATACAGCTGGTTTTTACGGCCCCCAGAAGACTGATTTTAAAAACTTGCCGACTAAGGCTTCCGGTAACTGCTGCAAAAAATAGAGCCCCGGCCACACCCACAGCTCCGGCTTCGGTGGGAGTGGCCCATCCGGCATAGATACTTCCGAGAACCACCACCACCAAAACAGCCACCGGAAAAATGTCCGGAAGGGACTTCAGGCGATGAGACCAGGTACTTTTTTCTTGTCCGGCCGGGGCCAGATTCGGGTTGATGAGGCATCGAACCAAAGTATATCCGCTGAACAAGGATACAATAAGGATGCCGGGCAGTATACCGGCGATAAAGAGCTTGCCGATACTGACGTCTGCAATGATACCGTACACCAGCAGCATCATACTGGGAGGAATCAAAAAGCCCAGAGTACCCGCTCCGGCCAGCGAACCAATGGAAAGATTCTTGTCGTATCCGCGCTTATAGAGTTCGGGTATGGTAATCTTACCTACCGTAGCGGTGGTGGCAGCCGAAGATCCGCTGACAGCCGCAAAAAACGTACAGGCAAAAACGTTGACATGGATCAAACGACCAGGAATAGCGTCCATCCAAGGTGCCAGCCCGTCGAAGAGATTCTGGGAAATCTTGCTTCGGAAGAGTATTTCCCCCATCCACACAAACAACGGCAGGGCCATCATGGCTGAACCGCTGGTACTATTCCAGGCCACATTGGCCAAAATGATACCGGCCGGGACGTCGAGGAAAAAAAGAAAACCTCCCAGGCCTACCAGAAAAAGTGAAATACCAATCCACAGCGAGCTTCCTAAAAATATCACCAGAAGTGCAATCAATGTCAACCATATATCAGCTAACTCCATTTTGTCTCCCTATTATTCTCCTAATCGGTCTATTTTTTCCGATAACTTCGGGTTCTTTTCAGGATTTATCTATCTTCCTAAATCATCCGAGTCGGCAAGGAGCTCACTGGTGTCGATGACGCCCTTGAGCATTAGTATGCTCCTGAGAAATTCTCCCAGGAACTGGATCATCAACATCAGGGCTCCCAGGGCAAGAAAAAACTGGGGAACGGCCAGATAGGTCTCTGAAATTTGCATGGACTGGGATCCGACAATGACCGAATCCCAGAAAAACATGCTGTTAAAATAAGACAGATAAAAACAAAATAGAAACCCGATGACGTAGCAGACTGTGTCCAAAATCAATCTCGGATGACCCTTTACCACCTTATGCAAAAACGTCATACGGATATGACCTCTTTCCTTCAGCGTATAGGCAAGGGCAGAAAACGTAAGGGCGCACATAAAATAACCGGCATATTCCTCGGCCACATATGAGGTCCGGTTAAAAAGGCTTCGCAGGACAATTTCGGTCAACGTCAGGCCCAGACCCAGACAAATGATCAGCCCGGAAAGGTATCCGCCCCAAACAGCACAGCGGTCACACCAAGACACTATTTTTTTTATCATGCTTCCTCATCAATAATAAATCAGTGATTTATTGAAATTTTTCAATCGATTATGCTTTAACGGTCGACTTTTTGTAAAAAAGCATCATAGATCTCTAAGGCATCAGCGGACGCTTTTTTCTTCCATTCCTGATGGATACCGTCTGAGAGTTTTCCCAATTCATCTAAAAACGACTGACTGACGGAAACGCTTTTGATCCCTTTGGCGTTGCAGACCTTCTCTTTTTCCTTGTCCAGCTGAGCCACTCGTTTCCACATGGTCTTTTCCATTTCTTTGCCGGTATCGATCAGGTATTGTTGGGTCTTTTTATCCAGCTTATTGAATCTGCGCAGATTGACCGTAACCATGTTTGTGGCTACGGTCATATTGAGCCTCTGATAGTATTTGAGCACTTCCCAAAACTTACCATCCACTGCGGTGGAAGTAGAGGTGATTACCGAATCGATAAGTCCCGTAGCCAGAGAAGTATAGACTTCACTAAAAGGAAGAGCATAGGGCGTTCCCTGGGCGGCTTCCACCACCATGGCACCGTTCTTATCATAGGTGCGAATCTTAAGCCCCTTCATATCGGCCACTGCCTGCACTTCTTTCATGGTCCACAATCCAGTGCTGGGCCAAGGTGCGATATAGAGAATTTTCTGTTTCCATTGGGTTGCGGTTTTTTCAAAATAAGGCCGTGCAATTTCGCTTAAAAGTTTAGCTTCGGACATACTCTGGATGAGAAAAGGCAGGGTGGTAATCTGAAATATCTTGGCTTCGCCGGCAACTCCACCAATAAAAATATCGGATATCGGCACCAGGCCATCCCGGACGACCTTAAGAAGTTCAGGGCCTTTATAACCCAAGGCACCTCCATATTGAACGACTATGTCTAATTCACCGTTTGTGAGGGTTTTTATTTTTTCGGCAAACTGGGCCATACCGATGCTGTGATGGTTGCTGGGCGGCCAGGCCACATTTGCATTCCAACTGGTTTTGGCTGCACAGGGGAGGATAGCCAAAGTCAAAAATAATAGGGTTGCCAAAGATAACATTGTTACTTTCTTCATTTTTATTCTCCTTATTGATTGTGGTAAACATGTATGTCAAATCACAGCAGCAATGAACATGATTGCCGGCATTTGAAAAATTAAATAATAATTCTCAAGCCTTTACTTTTTTTTATGGGCTGCTTCCTGATTAAACCGCAAGGCTTCAACCGGACAGGCCCTGACGCACGGGGCCGGGTCGCGGCAGCTACAGTTTGAGGACACCCGGATGTCCAGCTGACCGTCATCCTTAAAAAAAATTCGGATGCGGGCGCGCTCAGGGTTAAAAACCTGGTGGAAATGAAAGGAACATGTCAGTTCACAGATGCGACAGCCCATACAGCGCGTCTTATCCACGATCAAGTTTGCCGAATTATCAGATGATGTGTTCATCGACATGGGTGCACACCTCGGAGGCCTCGGGTGGCCGTCTCACTTTGGCTTTTCAGCCTCAGGTCATTTTTTTCCAGAATCCGGGCCGCATCCGCCAGGCCGAGATCCTCTAGAACGGGCAGACAGGGCCAACCGGTCTCCTTATCCCATTTGCGGGCATCAAAATAATCGTCCAGCATCCTGTCCCATTGCGTTGGGGAGAGCTTTTGACCCTTGAAGCGACCCTGCTCAACCGCAATACTGGTCAGCTTTTCCGGTGGGCTTAAATCAGAGCGGTCAAATCCGGCATGCAGGATGTTAAACAGGGTTTCCAGGTTTTGAAGCCTATCACCGGCGGTCATGAGATCTTGGGCCGATGCATCCTCTCCCGTGACGGCGTTGTAAAAACCTGCAATGGTATCGGGTTGATACAGACTGACATCCATCCACATGCTAAACAGGTAACACAGCCCCATCATATCGATGAGGCCCTTATATTTCTCATGCCAGATAACCAGCTTGGCTTTATCCGCATATGCGCAGGGGTCCTGAATATCTTCGATGCCGTAAAGCCGGCGGCTCAGCGCCGGTGCTATTTTCTGAGCTTCAACCGCCGGTGCTCCCCTTAAATGGCCACCGCCACGAGTACTGGTGATGATGCCCAGAGCCCATGCCTTGTGGGAGCGCATGGATGCCTCCATGAGGGCATTTTTTTTGGATAAAAGAGCATATTTCTCAGACCCTCGTCCAACCAGACGACAAGCCTCATAAAGGCCTTGGGCAAGAATATCACCAAAACCAACCCTGTGAACGATGTTTTCCAAAAGCCGCACCAGGGTCTCTCCTTGTCCCCATTCCAACTTCAGACCGTCGGTGTCCCTGGCACTGATTATTCCGTTTTGATAACATTCCACAGCCCAGGCCATGACGGCTGAGGCATGATCACCGTCTATGCCGTGCCGGTTGGCCAGGGCATGTAACTGCATAATGGTTTGTGCATCGGTGATGTCCAGATTGGAGGCAAAGGCCCGCCAGGAATTGGCCTGAAAACCCTCACACTTAAGTCCCTTGACCTCGTAAATGCCACTACAGTATACCGGACAGGCAAAGCAGGATTGACGTCT
>JAGLNZ010000301.1 GCA_023139225.1 Desulfobacula sp.
CATACCAGCATTCTTCCGGATAAAGTACCAGCGGCGGTTTCCCCTTTTCATGATTTGGGATGAGAATATCCACCTGGCAAATATCAATACAGGCATTGCATCCAATGCATAGCTCTTCATCAAATAAAAGTGGGGTGCTTGGTGTGCATAAATTAGGAAAAGCAAATATTTTTTTATCAGGCATGTTTATACTCCTTAAACCTTTTATTTACAATGTTTCTCATAGTTTTCACAAAGAGGTTGTCCATATGTCAGGGGTAATTCTCCGGTTCGAACTTTACCGTTTTCCAATTTAAGTGTAATCCATTTATTCCAGTCAGGAGGATCAAGTTCAGCATGATCAAGGCGAAAGAAATCAAGGCTCTGACAGCTGGCCTTCCTTTCCCGGCATGCATGAATGATCATTTCACTGCATGTCAGGATATTCAAAACTTCCAGTGATCTTGTCAGTTTATGCGGGTTGTCAGCACAAAGGAAAGGAGCGCAGTTCTTTTTTAGATCTTCTAACCAGAGCAACCCTATTTTAAACAGCTCCTTATTTTTGTATTCCCCGCAGTAATTTTGCATGACCCTGCATATGGCAGAATTTAATTCCTTCCACTCTATCTGGTCATGGCCTTCAACTGTCAGGCTGTAAATTCGATCCTTTTCCCTGTCGATCTGGCTGCGACTTATACCAACAACGTCCGCAGCCAAAGCATATTGTGCTGCTTTTCTGCCCGCATATCGTCCTGTGGCAGCAGCATGATAATGATAGTTGCCTGCGTACAGGGCATCACCTGCTGCATAAAGTCCTTCCAGGTTGGTTTTTAAATTCCAGTCAACAACCAGACCCCCTGCATCTCCAACTTCACCGGATGTCCTGTCCTGGGGTCGAACATTTGCACGCATGGGGTCACTGCCTAAAAACAGGTAACTTTGAAGCAGATCTTTTTTTGGGTCAAATCCGGACTCAGTATAGGTCTTAATAATAGGAACTTTTGTTTTCCCTTCCTCGCCAACCATAACACCCCAAATTACATTACGCTCATGTTCGGTCATCGACGTCAGATCAGCATATATTGGAAGGGTGAATTCTCCCTTTTTAATTCGTTCTTCAAGGTCAGGAATTATTTCAGGGCGTTTATGGTTGTAACAAAGGGTTCTTTCCCCCATGAATTCCTGCCCGGATGAGGGTTGCGTTCTTTCTTCCATTTTTTTTAAAATTTTTCCATCCCTGTCCACATAAGGAATTTCTTTTCCGTTCGCATCAACCAAAGTACAGGGTACCCATGTATTTATGGCATTTCCTGTGCCATAGGGTGGAAATACGTTACCGCTTCCAAATGATGTTGCTTTCGATTTTTCCATCATTGTAAACGCCGCACCGGCTTTCCAGGCCATTGCATGACCGTCACCCACTATCTGAGGTGGTCTGAAATTTGCGATTCCCCGTATCTCGGTTGAAAAACTCCAGTTTCGCTGATGTCTTGACATGCAATTTATGAAAGCATTGGCCTTAAAAACAAACAATTCACCTGTGCGTGTATTCAGTCCGGTTGCGCCAATAACTCGGCTACCTGTCTTACCATCACAGGTCAGCAACTTGGTGGCCATAATTCTATCATATACTTTGACACCCAGCCGGTTGCACTCATTGAAAAGAGCCGGCTTAAAAGTGGTGCCCCAGATACGAAAATGCAGTCTGTTTTTATAATCATATGAAAAGAGAAACTTTGTTTTTTCATCTCTGAACGGAGCATCTTTGAATTCATCCTCAGTATCCCTGATTTTACCTCCTATTTTTTCAAGTTCCAGAAAAGTCTCATAACTTTCTCTGGCTGCAATATATCTGGAGATAAGATTTGTATATCCCTTACTGGCCTCCACCTCCCATTCAACCACCTGTTCGGCAGTTACTTTTGACCGGGGATTGGGCGTATTCACCCAGTGGTCACATCCTGCACCACCGGAACCGCTTCTTTGGGTAGCTCCTTTTTCAATTAAAATTACCTTTGCACCTTGGCGGGCCGCGCTTATGGCTGCCCAGCATCCTGCGATCCCGCCACCCAGAACCACAACATCTACTTTAACTTGTGTTTCTTTACCGTATTCTATGGGATAGGGCCACTGGGGGGCACCGTGTTTTTTAACGTATTCGTTCCAATTCATGCTTTTTCTCCAATTTGTTCTGATCTATAGTCAAAAGAGCTGCTCTGCCTTTTTTTTAATTGAATGCATGTCAAAATTACAAAGAAAATTATTCCTGTGAAAAATAATATATAATTTTGCAATATTAAATAAACTATTAATGAAAGACCGGCTAAAGTTGCCAGCATTCTTTCAACAAAATTACAATTGATAAAATAATATCCTACAAATGCCACTTCAAGAACAAAAAGACATACTATGCAGGCGGTTATTCCAAAAATTGCCGGAATCAACGCCTGCGGTTGCAATAATAGTACAGGACAGTAAATGAACATAAAAGGTATGATGAATCCCCCAATGGCTGCCTTGGTCGCTTCTATGGCAGTTTTAATATATGGCGCCCCTGCCAGTTTCGCCGCAATAAGAGCTACAATTGCCACAGGGGGAGTAAGAAAAGCAAAGACTGCAAAGTACATGGTAAAAAAATGAGCCTGCTCAAACCCGACCCCCATTTTTACCAGTGCCGGGGCTGCAAACATTGATACTATGAAATAGGCAGTAAGAGAGGGGCCGCCCATTCCCATTACAACACAGATAGCAGCAATCAAAATAAGAGCTATAAGAAGATATCCACCGCTCCAGATCATGATGCCGGAAGAAAGTTTCACACCAAGTCCACTCATGGTAACTGTTGCCATAATCAATCCAACGCATGCTGCCGATGCTGCAATACCGGCCCCGGCCCTTGCTCCTTTGACAAGCCCCTCAATAATTTGTTTTATTCCAGGACGGTTATGCAGCTTGATATATGAGACTGCAACAGAACTGACTATTGCCCAGAAAGCAACATACATGATGCTGTACGATTTCATGAGAAGAATCAGGATCACGATAAAGGGAACAACAAATGAAGGCAGGGAGAACAGCAATGCTTTGATATTTGTTTTTTCGGTATTTTCCTGCTTTATTTTTAATTGTCCTCCTCGAAAATAAACATAAAGCCCTGCCGCCCAGAAATAAAGCAGGGCAGGAATAATGGCCATTGTGATAATTTTAAGGTAAGGTATCCCGGTGATGCCTGCCATACCAAATGCAACAATTCCCATGATTGGGGGCATAATCTGTCCCCCGTTGGATGCAGATGCTTCAATAGCAGCAGCATGTTCGGGTTTATATCCAACTTTTTTCATAAGGGGTATGGTGAACGAACCGGTGATAGCAACGTTTGCTGCTGCACTTCCGGTAATTGAACCCACAAGCGCACTGCTCACAATAGACATAATCCCGGGGCCACCCTGCATTTTACCGGCGATCAGATTTGCCAGTAACATGAAAAATTTTGTCCCTCCCAGGGCCTGCAGGAGCGCGCCAAAAATGACAAACAGAAAAATATAGTTGGCTGAAGTCGGCAGCACAATGCCATAGATTCCATTTTGAAGACCTATGGACAAATTGGAGATGGCCTGATCAAAGTCAAGGGTCTGGCAGCGAAAAGGTTCCGGTAACGATTGACCAACGATTGGATAAAGGACAACAAGGAGTGTAAGTCCGGGAAGTATCCATCCAAAATCACGTCTGGTTGCCTCCAGTACAAGAACAACCAGAATAATTCCAATGACAAGATCCATATTGGTGTTAAAATAAGCACGGTTTTCAAGTTCAGGCCATAGGACTGCTACATATCCGATTGAAATAACAGTAAACAAAGATAGCAAGGCAGTAACAGATTTGTCCATAAATCTTTTTGCTTTTGTAAATCTATCCAGAAATATAATAAGAAGTCCGAATCCTAAATGCGCATTAATATGTGCTTTTGGAGCCAGTAACAATACCTGGCTGGCAGTCATGTGGTAAATTGCCATTGCCAGGCTCACGCCGATCACCAATATATAAACCTTATTTTCTGAAATCCTTGTGGATAGTTCGTTCATTTTTAAGCCGCCCTCCGTTCAAAGGCTAAAAATCAGGCATGTTTCTTATTTAATTCCAAATCCTGTAATAGGAACACTTTTTTCTTTAAAGAATTTTACTGCTGCAGGATGATATCCGTCTTTGGGAATACCCAAAGAGGCCATTGTGTCCTGAGTGATAATATTGCCCATGACAGTATATTCTTTGAAAGCAGAAGCATTCTCGTATACCACTCTTAGTATTTCCTTAACTACATGGTCCGGCATGGTGATATGTGCACAAAATCCTAATGGTTTAGCTAAGATATTGCAGGATTCTGTCTGGAGCGGGCCTAACATTTTTGGGGAAACTTGAGACAAAGACAGCGGGTGTCCGGTTTTTTTCTTAAAAGCATATACAGCTGTTTTATCAAAAGAAATATAATATACATCCTTTGTGGAAACCAATTCTGACTGGAACGGGCTGTTAGCCCATGTTGCCGGAAGTTTTTTAAGCATGTGACCGGTATATATGACATCAACCATGCCGTCTCTTAACGTATCTGCGGCTCCTTTTCCTGCTGCATATTGAAATTTTATTTGATCTGTAGAAATGTTTCCTGCTTCCATAATACCTCTAATTGCGATATCACGGCTTTTACCCTTGCTTGAATCAAAGGTGGCCCGTTTGCCGGGTAAATTTTTCAAACTCTTTATTTGTGGATTCAGTGTACACAGTCCGTTGCCACCTACGCCCAAAAGTGTTACAAAACGAAATTCATCATAGTCAAACGGAAAATTTTTGTAGGGGCCTATGCCTTTTTTGGCTTCCCAGATATCCCATGTTGTATTAAAAAAGAGGTAGTTTTTCCTTTTGGCGGGTTTTTTGATAAGTGTTTTCATGTTTTCCGCTGGTCCGCGTCCCTCCATGGCTGTGGCCTTCAGCCATGTGCTGTTTTTATTGATCTGTTCAGCTAACGCTACTCCCATGATATAAGATCCAAAACCTGCTGGCAGGGTTGGGATATAAATTTCAAACTTTTCTTGTTTTGCGGCACCATCAGCCATTAAAAGCGATGGAAACGTCATGATTAGTGCAAAAATTGTGACAATAAGCAAACGGCATAAGTGACGATTTTTTTTGAAGTTTTGTTTCTTTTTCATTTTTTCTCCTTGTGTAATGATAATAAATAATTAACCTTAAAAATAATCATACAACTGACTGTGAATTGCTCATCTTCTTTTAATTTTGGGAAGCACAGGCAAATTGGTAAAAATCAGCACTTAGTGATCAACCGGAAGCTTGTCAAATTTAAAGGAACCACTCTTAGACTTCCGGACAGCCAGAAAGGCCAACCAGTTCTCATCATCCTGTTCAGGATAGTCGGCCCTGACAAACCCAAGGGGACCTGGCCGACTCTCTTTCCTCTCAAGAGAGGATTGCAGGACAAGTTCGGCATTGTCGATGATTGATTTCACATCCAGGCACCGACCCAGTTCATGGGGATTTTCCGCCCGGAGCGGAGCTGATTTAGCATCCTCAAGACGTTCGATCCCCCTGAGCAGCAATCCTTTGCTGCGGATGTCGCCACAGTAAAAATCCATCAGGTTCTGAACTCCGGTTTCTACCTCCCTCCAATGAAAACCTTCTCTTTGGTCCAGAATTTCTTCACATATCCGCTTTCTCTCCGTGAGATTCTCGTCTTTGACCACAAGAAATCCTTTTTGGGCTGCGGCCCTCCCGGCAGCCATGCTGCCGGCATGCCACCCTTGGGCGAAAGCCCCGGGGGATGCCTGCCAGGGAAGCCCTCCGACCTCATCACCGGCGCCGAAAAGATTCCTGATCTCCGTTTCCAGATCCTTATCCACCCACAGTCCTTTGGCGGAAGTACCGGAAATCTCTCTAGGCCAGGCTCCTACATATTCCTGACGGTTTTTTCTTAAATCTGCTCCCTCCTCTTCCTTGAAGTAACGCAAAAATTGCCTGCCTTTTCCCTCATGGGAGATCGACCATTCTATATAAGCTGCCTCTTTGTCTGTGGCTTCGCTGAAATCCAAGTAAAAAGGTCCATCACCCGCAGCCAGACGTTTGACCAGCCCAGCTCTCCCGGAGCGCCACGCTTTCCGGTCTTCCAGCCACGTTTTTCTAACATCTTTTGTCCACTTCTCTTTTCCCAGGCTCTCCCAGTCATAAAACTGGGTTCTAGGGACGATTACATTACCCTTCCCGTCGATAATTCGAGCAGCGGGCTGAACTGTATTTCGAGGGTCTCCGTAATTGGGATTATAAAATCCGCAGGGACCCAACCCAAGGATATTGGTGAAGAACTCAATATTGATAATGGGCAATCCCGCCCGAATAGCCATTGAGGTGCCGTCTCCACTAAAGGGTGAGGGCATTCGGGTATTGAAATCAAATCCGTTGATATTGCGGCTCAGGCGATTGGAGCGACCGCTGGAAAGCACGACCGCCTTGGCCTTGAAAGATATGATATCACCCGTGCGGGTATTAACTCCCACGGCGCCGGCTGCCTGGCCATCCCGGATAAGCAGATCCGTCATCTGCACCCGGTTGATAATTTTTACTCCCCGCCTTCTGGCTTCCTTTGTCAACACGGGTTTCAGAGATTCACCATCGAAATTGAAAGAAGTGGGAACACTGTGAAATTGTGGAACAATACGAAAGCCCCCCGGCACATTGCTGTCATCATATCTGAAATTAATACCGAATCGCTCCAGGTCCAGGACCCTGTCATACATGGTGCCCGCCACAAGATTAAATAGATCCCGGCGGAAAAAACCATAGGCTGTGCCGACCCGATGGTCCTCAGCCATATCTTCCAGAGTGTAATTCATTTTTTTGTGAATGGGGGGTATATAGGACCAGACGTGGTCGATGCCGGCGGCCGCACAGCCGCTCCGCCGGGCATTGGACTTATCCACCAATGTGACACTTACCTTTTTGTCCTCGGAAGCTTTAATGGCCGCCATACATCCGGCCAGGCCCCCTCCAATGATCAGCACATCGGTTTCAGCAGATATCACATTTGTTTTCAGCATCTCTTTTCTCCTGATTTTAATTTATGCTGTGCCCTCCACAGATTTTTCAGTCCTTTTGAATGAACCTCTCATTTGAAAAGGAGTAATGATCTTGATCGCTCCTTGTTCTTTGTAATGACAATCTGTAATGCAACATCCGCAAAACCAGCACTCATCGGGATACCTGACAAGCGGGGGCTTACCTTTTTTCGGGTTAAGGACAAACACGTCACTCATGCAAATTTCCACACACATCCCGCAGCCGTCACAGATCTCTTTATTAATATAAATGTGATTGAATCCCATGCTCAAATCTCCTTAATAATAAATGGTAACTTTTTGTGTTTCCATTTATTATTCTTCTGTAGAAACCCTTTCAATATTTTGTTTCAGCATTTTTTTTGCCTTTATGATGTCACGTTGACCAATAGCTTCAATAATCCTTAAATGGTCTTCATAGGCAACCTTGAGAAATTCATCAGAAATTGTTGTTCCCGGATATGAAAAAATTAATTTATAAATAGCTTTTAAAAAATTGATTATTAAAGGATTGTCAGAAATTTTTGCAAGGGCAAGGTGAAACTGAAAGTTCAATTCGGCATGTTGCTTTCTGTTTTCCGGTTTAATAAACCTTTCATTCAAATCTGTGAAACTCTGAATATCTTTTTCACTGGCATCTTTCACTGCTGATTTTATTGCTTCTAATTCAATAGCTTTCCGTACCTGTTGGAAATGATGGATTTTAAGTTTGCCGTTTCTGTGCAAATCTTTCATAAAAACCGTGATGGGCTTAGAAGAATCATAAACAACAACAGAACCGCCTTTGGCGCCCAGCTTAGGTTCTATAAAGCCTGCATATTCCAAAGCAAATAACGCTTGTTTGATTACTGCACGACTGACATTAAATAGTTCTGATAGTTTTCTTTCAGCCGGAAGCCGATCTCCAGTTTTAAATTTTTGACTAAGTATGAGAGATTTGAGTTGTCTGGCAACATTGGCCGACAAGGTTTCTTTGCGAGGCGGCACTATAGAATTTTTAATATCGATGATACTCATGGCACCTCCAAATTAAATAAAAATTAGTGACCATTCATTTTTGATAAAACAGCACTTGCAAAATTTCTATCATAATAGGACAAATGGATCATCCATTCGTCCATTCAATAACAGGGCTCTTTTACTTTTGTCAATAAAAAATATTGAAAACGAAAAATTAATTTTTCAAGTTGAAAAAGGTAGACGTCACAGGATTCAACTTTTATATGGCCAGGCTCAAAGATTTAGCCTATACAAATCCTGTTTTTTGTTTTACAAATAAAGTGATTACTACCACCAGATAAACCATTTTCGTAAAAATAATATTGAGCCTGCAAAAAGAGGTGTCCATGGTAATACAGAAAGTGGGAATATTAACCGGAGGCGGGGATTGTTCAGGATTGAATGCGGTTATCAGGGCAGTCACCCGTGCTGCTATTATCCAGTATGGCGCAAAAGTCATGGGCATTGAAGGCGGTTTTGAAGGCCTTATCTCAGGACAGACCCGGGAACTCACAGTAAAACGCACAAAAGATATCCTGACACTGGGCGGAACCATCCTTGGAACAACCAACAAAGGAAATCCCTTTGAATATCGTGAACTTGATGCCGACGGCAGCATTAAAACCACTGATTATTCCGACAAGGCCCTTGAAACCTTTAAAGCTTTGAAACTTGATTGTCTCTTTGTCGTGGGTGGTGAAGGAACTCTTGAAATCGGGTATAAATTTTTTAAAAAAGGCATACCCGTCGTTGGAATCCCTAAAACCATTGATAATGATCTTGAAAAAACAGACTATACATTCGGGTTTCAAACAGCGGTTCAAGTGGCCTGTGATGCCATGGATCGTTTGCAAACTACAGGTAAAAGTCACCATCGGGTAATGATTTTAGAAGTTATGGGCAGAAATGCGGGATGGATTGCCCTTGAGGCCGGTATTGCGGGCGGAGCCCATATTATCCTGATACCTGAAATCGAATATAAAATCGAAAATGTAATTAAAAAAATTCAATTCAGGAAAAAAGGCGGCAGTCCTTTCAGTATTATAATGATTGCAGAAGGGGCAAAACAAAAAGGCGGAGACACTATCAAGGCTCAGGAGGCTGAATCCAGGCTTCAGGGAGTTGAAAAATTAGGCGGTGTCGGGTTTTATCTTGCAAGGCAGATTGAAAACAAGATTGATCTTGAAGTCCGTACAACCGTTCTCGGGCATATCCAGAGAGGCGGGTCCCCCAATTCGTTTGACAGGGTCCTTGGCACCCGTCTGGGGAGTTTTGCCGTGGATGCGGCTGCGCAAGGGAAATTTGGGACTATGGTTGCTCTTAAAACCCCTGATATTGTTCTTGTGGACTTAAAGGATCTTGCAGGGAAAGTAAGGAGCGTGTCTATTGATTCCGGCCTCATTTCCTGTGCTGAATCCATTGGCATTAATATGGGTCGGGAAGCCATGTAATAACTTATTAAAAACTAAGGTGTCTTATGAATTTGTTTGCCATATTGTCGAATATCAGGCTACCGGATATCCTTGATATTGCGTTTATCTCCATTGTTGCCTATCAACTCTATTTATGGTTCTGGGGAACCAAAGCCTTTAAAGCCCTTATAGGCATAATTGTTTTAAGCGGGGTTTTCATTGTGGCCAATTCCTGGGGGCTTTTTTTAACCACCTGGGTGTTTCAGATTTTGTGGCAGGTTTTTGTTATTCTCCTGATTATCCTGTTTCAAAAAGAAATCAGGCAGATGCTTGAGCGGTTTAATCCCCTGAAAACTATAGGATTTAAGCATGATTCTACTGCGGATGGCTGGATACCCGGGTTTGCCGACTGGGCCTTTGATGCGGCAAAAAAGAGAATCGGTGCAGTCATTGTTTTTGAAAGAACGGATCTGGTGTTTGATTTAATCACCAAGGGGATTGCCATGGAATGTGATCCCCAGCCTGAAATATTGAATTCCATTTTTTATAAGGAATCGCCTTTGCATGATGGCGCCAGCCTTATTTCCAATGGGAAAATTTTAAAAACATCCTGCTACCTGCCTTTGACAACAAGGGAAGATCTGCCCCAGGAATGGGGGACAAGACACAGGGCATCTTTAGGTTTGACTGAACAATGCGATGCCTGGGTAATGATTATTTCAGAGGAAAGAGGGGAAGTCTCATTTGCTGTTGATAAGGAAATTCAAAAGGTAAAAGACCAAAAGGAATTGTCTGGTCTTTTAAAAGATAAGGTCTTTGAGTTTAAAGAGCCGGAGACAGATATCAAAGATAAAATAAAATCATGGTTTACCCGGCGGTATCAAATTAAGGCTGCTGTTTTTACATCGGTTTTTATTCTGTGGCTGGTCTTGGCCGGACAACAGAATTTTGAAAAAAAAATAGTTCTGCCCTTGAATTTTAGAAACACTCCGACAGAGCTTATTTTGTCTCAACCGGTTGATCCCAAAATTTTTATTACCTGTCGCGGGCTTAGAAAAGATGTCAGTCTGTTAACTGAAAATAATGTCATCGCTTCACTTGATTTGTTTTCAGCACGGATTGGGACATCGGTTTACAATATTAACACGGGAAATTTGACCCTGCCTAACGACAGAATTCATATTGTAAACATCAGTCCGTCAAGGATTGAGCTGACATTTGAGGAAAGGCTTCAACCAAAGATAGAAGACAAACCTTCCATGGAAAAAGAACCCATATAATGGTTTGTTTTTTTCTGGCATTAATTAATTTGTCAGACTTTCAGGCAGAGTTATTATATATGCTTTGATCTCGTCTCTGACTCTTCTGTAGCAGTCAAGTTTTTTTTGGGGGTCTTTATAGTGTTCTGCCATTTTGGGCGGATCATCAAAGCCCATATGAATTATCTTGTCGGCACCGGGAAACCAGGGGCATGTTTCATGGGCATGGCTGCATACCGTGATCACATAGTCAAAGGATTTATTTTTAAATTCATTCAGGTGTCGGGATTTATGGCGGGATATATCCACCCCTGCCTCAGCCATGACTATGACTGCGTGGCGGTTTAATCCATGGGTTTCAATCCCGGCAGACCAGGCGTCAATGAAATTTCCCTTTAAATGTTTTGTCCAGCCTTCGGCCATCTGGCTTCGACATGAGTTGCCGGTACAAAGAAACAGTATTTTCAATTTATCAGATTTTGTTTTATCAGATTTCAATTTATCAGGCATTTTTGATTTTTATGTGGCAGTTTTCATCAAAACAGTGTTCAGCAGCACCCGCTGCCGCCGCAGGATGCATTCTCTTTTCCCTTTATCCAGACCTGGATAATATAGGAGGCTCAGCCGACACCCGGACTGACGGATATCGCCTGGGAAGGGCAGTTGTTAACACAGGCGCCACATTCCATGCATGCATTGAAATCAATAATATGGGCCTTGTTCTGTCTCATTTCAAAAACACCCCGGGGGCAGACTTCGGTGCATAAACTACAGCCGATACACTTTTCTTCATTAAGTACCAGGGTTGATACATCATCTAAATATCTTAAATCTTTCATGGTTAAATCCTAGGTAAGGTTAAAATGCAGAATATATCCAAAGCCCGGATGAAATAACAAGGCTTGCCAATTGCACGGGAATGTAACGTTTCATCTCTTTTTCAACGCCGGAGGGGGAGGTAAACGGTGTTGTCCCTGTAAAATTCATGGCCAGATAAGAACTGATGGTCACGCTGAATAAAAAAAGTGCCGGGAATTCTGCCACGCCGTTAACGGCAGATGAAATCAGAACCAAAAGGAGAGTGGCAAAAATACTTCCGGTAATTATTCCCTTGAGAGCAAATTCCCTGGAAGGAATAAAGGGAAGCAGGACAGGAGTGATAAATGCGCCTGACAATATCCCTGCTGCAAGAGCAAAAAAAGAAAAGACCCCTCTTTCCCAGGCTTGGGAAAAAGAAAAAATACCAGGGCCTATGCCTGAAATGATGAACAGGATAAGTGCTGTAAAAAGTGCCGGTTTCAATACGATTTGAACCTCCACAGGTGTCAGGATAAACCGTTCATACAGATTAAATGTGACCTGTCGCATTTTTTTGTCTGCTTTTTTATTGTTTTTTAAAAAGGCCGGGATATCACTGGCTCGTATCGGACCATATACCACCCTGAATCCTGCCTTGCTTTTAACATCCCTTGCCGATACGCCGGTTGCGCCTAACTGGGGAACAATGATCCGTTTGTGATCCACAATTTTTTCAAGGGAAGAATCTTTAATTTTTTTCACAAGTTCCCGGGTTGAAAAGGTTCCCTTTCCTGCGGCACACCAGACATTAATCCCTTTTGTATCCAGTACCAGAATCCATGCATTGATGTTATTAAGTTCCTTTCTTAAATGATCAAAAGTCAATTTAAAGTTTGCAGTAACAATCACCTCGCAATTTTTATCCGGTTCTCCGATACCATAAAGTCCGGGAGCCACGGTATATTTATACCGATTGATACCGCATCTGACATAAAAGGCTGAAAAAAGATCATTTTTTTCAAGTTTTGGTTTAATGACAGGGATAAGCCCTGCATCGGTTTTGATAAATCTGTCCACATAGGAACACAACTTAAACCCGGGTTTTTCATATTCAGCCATGGGGTTGGAGGGTTCAGGGCCACAGCTTGAAGTGATCTCATCCATGGAGGACATGATATTGATACCGGATGTGGATATTTTTAAGTTTTGTTGAGTTTTTTTATCCATTTGTTTCGTATCCTTATAGGTTTTGGATATAATGCTTAAATTTATTTAAAACGATTTTATCCACGCAGAAGTAGGTTTTCGGGCCTTCGATTTCTCCACAGACAATGCCGGAGTCTTTTAACAGTTTCAGATGCTGGCTGATAGTAGATTGGGAATAGGGAAAGATATTGACAATTTCTCCGCAAACACAGGTGTTGATATCAATAAGGTGCTCAATGATTTTTACCCGTGTGGGATGTCCCAATGCTTTAAATATTTTTGCAAGTTGTTCTGTGTCCATTTGCAGTCGCTATAAATAATTTAAGGGTTAACGCCATACCACATCAAGGTGGTTTCTAAACGGGATAGAGTGGAGCCTGAAGACAGGATAGCCGATCATAATTCCTCCGCAGACAGCGTAATTTTCGGGCAGATCAAGATAGTCTGTCAGAGGCTGGTAACTGGTTGCAGCTCTTGTAAAATAGCCGGCCCAGCAGGTACCAAGTCTTTTGGCGTGGGCATAAAGCTCAAGGTATGTCAGGGCAATTCCTGCTTCCGCATTTCCCCAGAAATAATTTTTTTCTCCCAGGGCAATAATTAAGTGAGGTGCATTCCTTAATACAATATCATCGCCCTGGTCAAACCGCTCCACTAATTCTTTGGCCATTTTGGAGTTTTTAATAAAATCTATGACCAGGCTTGAGATCTGCTTTATTTTTTCTTTAGAATTAATCACCATCCATTTTACCTGTTGTTTATTACTGGCAGTGGGTATCCATCGGGCAATGTTCAGCAGATCTTCCAGCTCTTTCCTTGGTATAGGAGTGTCCTTAAATGTCCTGACAGAGCGGCGGGTCTTGAGAAACAGTTTGATGTCTTCAGCCGGAATTTTATTTTTTTTATCGTATCCGGTGGGTGGCTCAGTAATATTTTCTACCTTTATTGCACTGGAAGGACAGATGCTTTCACAATGACCACAGGCAATACAATAGTATGCAAGATCCTGGTTTACCCTAGGAAATTTTTTTTCATCCAATTCCCAGATAAATCCATAGGGGCAGACACAGGTGCACAGTTTGATTTCTTTACAACGGCATTTAGCGGTATCAATTGTAAGCTTCAAAGATATTCCTTTCTTATCGTTTATCGGCTATTAACGATAAATAATTATTTTTAACTTGTCAATCAAAAAAATAATCTCTGGGAAAAGTCCCTCTTTACTATCTTATTTGTGCCTGATATGGTTGAAAGCTATTTTAGAAAGCTAAGTTTTCTGATTCTTTTTTTGGGGAGTATTTAAAATTGGATTTGCAACTTGAGTATTTTAACGATGGGACAGCATTCCATGAAATTGATCCTTTATCCATCAACCCGGAATATCTGACTGATTTTTCAATTTATGAAAAACAAAGCTATAAGGATCACCAGTTTAAATTTCGCTGTCTTCTGGTGGATACAGCCTCCATGCCGAAAGACAGGCTGTCGGGGCTGTTAAGATCATGGGGAAAAGTTTATATCCATGAAAAACAGGTGAAAAATTATAATGAATACCTCAAGAATAACCTGGCCTACATTCTTAAGCACGATGAAATTGATATCTTAGAAAAAACAAATACTCTGGTTGATTTATCAACCAATGTTGTAAAGGAATCTTTTGAAATCAATTTTGCAAGTGCCAAAGATTGTAAAAAATCCCTGAAGAACGTTCAAAGGCTCATTTCCCATGCAATAGAGTTTATATCGGATATCAACTCGTTAAACGGAATTACAAATTTGATCGGCCATGATTATGAAACCCACACCCATTCCATAAAGGTGGGCTGGCTAATGGCAATCTTTATCAATGCCAACAAGGATCTGTTTGATGTGAAAAGCGGTCCCCAATTAAAGAATTTGCTGGTGCAGGCAGCCGTTGCAGGTCTGCTTCATGATATTGGAAAAATAAAGATTCCCCAAAATATACTCAATAAAAAAGGGAAGCTCGATAACCTTGAATATATTATCATTCAATCCCATACTGCATATTCAGCAAGCCTCCTGTTTGATACGGGGCTTTCAAAACGATCTATACAGGCTATCCTTTACCACCATGAAAATGAAGACGGCAGCGGATATCCAACCGGATTGAGCCAGGATCAGATACCTTTGATCGCAAAAATCTGTCATATTACAGATGTATTTGATGCACTGACCTCAAAACGGCATTACAAGGAATCCAAAACTCCTTTTGAAGCATTAAAAATTATGACCGGTGAAAACCCTTATCTTGATACCCTCAAAAAATTTGAAGAAGAAGCCAGGGAAAATAAAAAGACTCCGGTGAAAGCCATTGTCAGAGATGATTATGATGTAAAGCTCCGGCGGCTGAGAGAAAAAGAAATGATTGAAGAAGAAGCCAAAAAACGGGTTGAAGCCCGTATAAAGCTAAGGGATAAGGGTATGGCTCATTGCTTTGATACAGATCTGTTAAGGCGATTTATTTATACTATTAATCAATCTGAAAGCTTTCACTTGTCAGAGTTATTATGAGAAAACCTGTCATATCAGGCCTGAAGGCATCAAACCTTTGCCATCAGACCTGATATGAAATGCGATTAATTATTTGATGATGCCTTGTACCCGGCTTCATTTATCTGTTTAATTGCTATATCAATGACTCCTTGATGATCTGCTTTAAAGGAGGCCTTTTCCCCATCAAGATCCACAGATACATTGGAAACGCCGTCTATTTCTTCAAGGGTTCTCTGGACCATTCCCGAGCAATGGCCACAGCTCATGCCGTCTACATTCAGTGTTATTAATTGTGAAGCCATACTATCCATCCTTTTTTTTAAGGTTAAAATAGATATTTATTGAATCACACCCTATAGGTGTATGATAATGATCAAAAAATATTCGTCAACATGCTGGCAATAAGCTTGTGGTGTTGATATTTGAAAAAGAGAAAACATATAAGAAATGAAAAGCCATACCAATATCCCCTGGTGCTCAGCTGAAGAATGGAACCAGGTTGTCATGTCAATAAAGACAATAGACAGACTGAACAGGGATAAGCTTCAAAATATCTATGACATGGCAGCAAAGATCAGGCAAAAATTTGATGAGATATCAGAACCAATAGAAAAGTTTTGCTCACTAACTTGTGTGGATTGTGAGGATATCTGCTGCGTGAGAGCAACCATATGGTTTGATTTGAAAGATTTGCTCTTTATTTATTTTGGCTTGAACAGATTTCCTGAAGCACAGATTGTCAAAAAAAAAGATGGAAACAGGAAAAAAGCCTGCTGCTATTTTTCTGAAAAAGGGTGTATGCTTGAAAGATTTGAACGCCCTTTTATCTGTACCTGGTATTTTTGTCCTGCCCAAAAAAACTATCAGGTACTTTATTATCAAAAAGTAAAGCTCAGAATTGATCAAACCCTGTTGGAAATCAAAGATCTTCGCAATAAAATGGAAGAAGAATTTATCCGGATATCCAATCCAAATCTATAAATTTTATATTTTCTGTGATATAATATTGGTCTTATAAATAATAATTTTAAGGATGCATAACTTGAAAGAATTAAAAGGATCGCAAAAGAAATATTTAAGGGGGTTGGCCCATAACCTGAATCCATCTGCTTTTATAGGGCAAAAGGGAATTACCGAATCACTGATTGAAGAGATTGATCAGGCCCTTAAAGCCACTGAATTGATCAAAGTAAAATTTAATGATTTTAAACAAAAAGATCAGAAAAACTCTTTGACCAAAGAGATTGCCAAAGCTACCGGGTCCCATATTGCCGGTATGATCGGGCATGTGGTTATTTTATATCGGCAGAATGTTGATGAAGAAAAACAGCGGATAAAATTGCCTTAACCATGGAAAAATCATTGTTGCGATTTTCAGCCCTGAAGGGAAACTATATGAAACTTGATGGCGGTGCCATGTTCGGCAATGTCCCCAAAGCCCTGTGGAGCCGTTGGATGCAAGCTGATGATCGCAATATGATTGATATCGGGTCAAGGGCCCTTTTAATTGAGACACAAGACCATAACATTCTGTTTGAAACAGGAGCTGGTGCCTATCTGTCCCCTGATATGAAAAAACGATTTCAGATTGTAGAAAATCATCATGTGCTTTTGGAATCCCTGAATAAAAAAGGGATAGGCCATGAAGATATCACCCATGTGATTCTCTCCCATCTTCATTTTGACCATGCAGGCGGCCTTCTAAAGGAATGGGAAGATGGGAAAAAAAGCCTTGAACTTCTCTTTCCCAACGCACAATTTATAGTGGGGAAAGTAAATTTTGAGCGGTCACGCTTTCCGCATATGAGAGATAAGGCCTCCTTTATTCCGGGGCTTGCAGTCCTGCTTGAAGAGACTGGCCGGCTGCGACTGATAACTGATAAAGACAGATTGATCCTTGGTGAACTTGAAATTGAATTCATTGAAAGCCATGGGCATACCCCGGGAATGATGTTGCCTTACATTCAAACCCCTGAATTAAAAATATTATTTGCAGGGGACATTGCTCCGGGTCATTCCTGGGTTAATCTTCCCATCACCATGGGATATGACAGGTTTCCCGAAGGCCTGATTGATGAAAAAAGACAGATTTTTCAGCATGTCCTTAAAGAGGATGCATGGATTTTTTATACTCACGACAATACCTATGCAGCTTCAAAGCTTTTGTTTGATGAAACATCAAACAGATTTCAACCCACAAATTTAATCAAAGACCTGGATCAATTGAAA
>JAGLNZ010000302.1 GCA_023139225.1 Desulfobacula sp.
TAGAAAGTATTTTATCGATCGTGTTGTGTTTTGCATTCTATTAATATGAGCCTGGGAGAAAAAGATGAAAGTAGGCATTCTAAAAGAAATTAAAGTAGCTGAAAATCGGGTTTCAATGACACCTTCCGGTGTAGAGATTATGATACAAAACGGCCACAAGATAATGGTTGAGAAGGATGCCGGCATTGGAAGCGGTTTTGATGACAAGGCATACATTGATGCCGGTGCAACCATTGCTGCCACGTGTGAGCAGGTTTTTGAAGCATCTGAAATGGTGATGCATGTTAAAGAACCTTTACCGTCTGAATACGATCTTATAAGGGAAAACCAGATTGTCTTTACCTATCTTCACCTGGCTGCCGCAAAGGAGCTGACAGGTGCCCTGATAAAGAGTAAGTCTATCTGCATCGCCTATGAAACCATTGAAAAAGATGATGGTTCTCTTCCTTTGCTGACGCCCATGAGTGAGGTGGCCGGTAGGATGGCGATTCAGCAGGGTGCGAAATATCTTGAAATGGCCCAGGGGGGATATGGGATTCTTTTAGGTGGTGTACCCGGAGTAGAGCCTGGTACGGTTGTGGTCATCGGTGGCGGTGCGGTTGGAACCAATGCTGCTAAAATGGCGTGCGGTCTTGGCGCAAAAGTTTATCTTCTTGATATGAATCTTGATCGTCTGCGGTATCTGAGTGATATTATGCCGGCAAATTGTATTGTCATGATGTCCAGCCCTGCTGCTATCAGAAGGCTTATAAAAGAGGCTGATGTTGTTGTGGGGGCGGTTCTTGTTGTAGGAGCAAAGGCACCAAGGCTGGTGACAAAAGATGATCTGAAAACAATGAAAAAAGGTTCTGTGCTTGTGGATGTCGCTATTGATCAGGGCGGGTGTTTTGAAACCTCAAAAGCCACAACGCATTCCGAACCTGTATATACTATTGACGGGGTGATCCATTATTGTGTGGCAAACATGCCGGGTGCAGTGGCTAAAACTTCTACGCTTGCGTTGACAAATGCCACCCTTCCCTATGCTGTTGCCATTGCCAACAAGGGATGGAAAAAGGCAATGCAGGAAGATCCTTCGCTGAAAAAGGGACTCAATGTCTATAATGGCAAACTTGTTAATAAACCGGTTGCCCAGGCAACAGGGTATGAATATTCATCTGTTGACTTTTAATGGTCGCCCGGAAGTTACGATGGGGCGGGTGTTCATTATAAGTTATAGTAAATTTTAAAACATAATTTTTAGGAGGGTCAAGGTGCTGAAGTTACTAAGGATTGATTTGGATAAACAAAACTGGGCTTTCGAGGAATTGTCCTCTGAATACGAAAAACTTGGGGGCAGGGCCTTGAGCTCGCAGATTATCAACAAAGAAGTACCCCCAAAGGTGGATGCTTTAGATCCCGGGAACAAATTGATATTTGCAGCAGGAATTTTAGCAGGGACTAATTTTCCCAACAGTGGGAGATTATCAGTGGGAGCCAAGAGCCCTTTAACCGGCGGTATCAAAGAAGCCAATGCCGGTGGAAATGCCGCACAAAAATTGGCTAAGTTAGGGGCTCAAGCCGTTGTGCTTGAGGGGTGTGCCAATAAGCTGACCACTTTGAAAATTGATAATAGCGGCGTATCGTTTATAGAAGCTGATCCCATAAAAGGATTGGGCAATTATCAAATCATTGAAGATTTAAAAAAAGAGCATGGTGACAAAGTCGCCATTATTTCCATCGGGCCTGCCGGAGAAAAAAAATTAAAAGCGGCTTCCATATCGGTAACATCGCCTGATTTTCATATCAGGATGGCGGCAAGAGGCGGCTTGGGCGCAGTAATGGGCTCTAAAAATATCAAGGCGGTTGTCATTGACAACCAGGGTACTAAAGCCGTTGAAATAAAGGATAAGGAACGGTTTAAAACAGCGGTTTCAAAATTTACAAAAGGCGTATTGGCCTATCCAATGATTGAGGCGTTGAAAGTTTTTGGAACACCGGTTCTGGTGAATATGATCAATGGCCTGGGATGCATGCCCACCCGTAATTTTTCCGTGGGCCAATTTGATGGTGCCCAGCAAATTTCGGGTGAGCATATTGCCGAATTAATGGCCAAACGACCCAATTCCGTTGCAGACCATAAATGCATGACCGGTTGTTTGATCGGTTGTTCAAACGTATTCACCGATGAGAAGGGCGAGGTTATTGTATCCGGGCTTGAATATGAATCCATTGTTTTGACCGGGTCCAATTGCATGATCGATGATATTGATATTATTGCCAGGATCAATCGGGCCTGCAATGACATTGGGGTTGATACCATGGATGTGGGTGCCGCCATAGCTCTTGCCATGGAAGCGGATATCCTTGCGATGGGTGATGGGAACGGTGCTTTGGCACTGGTTAATGAAATCAGGGAAGGCTCTGAAAACGGTCTTATGATCGGCAACGGCTGTAAGGTAACCGGTGAGAAATTAGGGTCTAAAAGAATCCCCCAGGTAAAAGGCCAGGGTCTGGCAGCGTATGATCCCCGTGGCCTCAAAGGCACAGGTACCACCTATGCCACATCAGCCATGGGTGCGGATCATACCGTTGGAAATGCAATACCCAATCCCTTGTCGCAATATGATCCTTCATCGCCCGAAGGACAATGGCAAATGTCCTCCTTCCTGCAGATCTATCATGCTGCCATTGACAGCCTCGGTATTTGTCTTTTCGCCTCCCTTCCTGCCCTTGATTTTGCCGATCTCCAGGGCCATATAGTCCAGGGTGTGTCCGCCATGGTTGGTGAAACCCTTGATGAGGACTATATTAAGCAATTGGGGATCGCCACACTGAAAGCAGAGAGGCAATTTAATACTTTGGCAGGGTTTACAAAAGAAGATGATCGTCTCCCCGAATTTTTTAAACAAGAACCATTGCTGCCCTCAGGAAATGTTTTTGATGTGTCGGATGATGATCTTGATAAAGTGAATGCTTTATAGAGTAAAAGAATATAAGGTTTGATAAGGAGAAAATTTATGGCTTCTGAAGAATATTTTGAAAAATTGTCGTATCCGGATGCACCCAAAATTGTGACAAGCGTGATCCCGGGCCCTAAAACCCGTACCATGCTGGAAAAAGAGCTGGCCAATGAAACCCCCACACGAATAGCCCCCATCGGCATTCCAGTAGCCTGGGAAGAAGCGGCGGGCGCCACATTTAAAGATCCGGACGGAAATGTGTTTATTGATCTGTCCTCGGGTGTGGCAGTGAATAATGTGGGGCATTCTCATCCTGAAATTGTCGATGTCGTGAAAAATGAGTGTGGCCGTTTGATGCATACGCCTGACGGAACCTGCAAGAATCGCCTGAGACTAGGAGAAATGCTTTCTGAACTGGCACCGGGCAATCTTAAAGGCAATGTAAAAATGGCTTATGGCCTGAGTGGAAGTTCTGCCAATGAGATTGCCATAAAATTTGCCCGGGCATCAACCGGAAAATCAATCATTCTTGGTTTTCAGGGTGCTTATCATGGTTCCATCGGCACGACGCTTTCATTGACCACTTCCCCCACCTTTCGAAGCAAGTACCGGCCGTTCATGCCCTTTGTTGATCGGTTGGGGCCTTATCCTTATTGTTACCGCTGTCCCTATGAACTGACCCATCCCAAGTGTGATCTGCAATGTGCCAAGTATGTGGAATTTCAATTAACAGATCCCTACGGCGGGATTGATGTGGGTAATGTTGCCGCTCTCATTCTTGAGCCCATGCAGGGTGAAGGCGGATATGTGCCGCCGCCGCCGGGGTGGATGGAATATATTTACAATTTATGTAAACGGCTGGGAATTCTTATCATTGATGACGAAGTTCAAATGGGAATGGGACGTACCGGAACCATGTTTGCCGTGGAAAATTTTGATGTGGAACCGGACATCATTACCATGGGAAAAGCATTGGGAGGTGACCTGCCGTTCAGCGCCGTGCTGTGTAGGTCAGACCTGGTTTCCGAGCTGGAACCATTCAGTCATGTACTCACAGCGGCAGGCAATTCCATGTCCTGTGCCGTTGCCTGTAAAAATATCGAGTTGATTCAGGACGGTCTTTTGGAAAGGGCAAAGGAAATGGGTGCCTATGCAAGAGGCAGACTAAGGGAATTAGCCCAGCAGCGGGAAGTTATCGGTGATGTGAGAGGAATGGGCTGGGGGATAGCCATGGAACTGGTCAGTGATAAAAAGACTAAAAAACCCCTTTCCATGGCTGAGGTGGTTCGAATTGTATGGATGTTGAGAGACAATGGTGTCTATGTGCTTCCTTGTGGCAGATATGACAATATATTGCGCATGATACCGCCGCTGGTAATATCCAAAGCCCTGGTTGACAAAGGGATTGATATTATTTCAGACGTCCTTGAAACGGCTGATATGGCAAAGTTCAGCCTTAATTGGACCATGGCTTAATAAATGACCATACGACTGACTATCCGGCTTTTTGCTAGCTTAAGTTTACGAGTGTCTGATTACGACCATGAAAAGGGTATCCTTGTTGATGCGCCTTACGGGGTTACACCAGAGGATCTTTTGAAAGACATGAAGATACCGCTGTCTCACATCGGCTTTATAAGTGATGGGAATAAGGCCATTGCACAGGATACCCTTCTTGCAGACAAAATGACCGTCAGCTTTTTTTCATTGGTTAGTGGGGGGTGATCGGTTAATCTTGTGTTTGAGATAATAAAATTGGTTCTAAATTCGTTTTAAATTAAATTTTAATAAAAGTAAGGAGAAAAAAATGGCAAAAAAGACAAATTTAAGAAAGAGTGTCGTGATTTTAATGGTTTTACTTTTTTGTGGTGTTTTTACCATTGGTTCTTCAATTGCCGGTGAAAAAAAATACAGATGGAAACTTCAATCCGGTTATCCCCATGGAGATCTTTCCTTTGAACTATTAAAGGGGTTTGCCGCTGATATAAAGAAATTAAGTAATGGCAGGCTTGTGATATCTGTTTTTGCAGATGCTGAAATTGTACCTTTGGAACAGCTGTTTGAATCTACCCAGAGAGGCGTGCTTGATATCCTGCATTGCATGGGTGCTTTCTGGGGCGGTATTGTCCCTGTGGGGGAGATTGAATTCGGAATTCCTTTTGCCTATACCATAAATGAAGCCGACACCTTTGAAGGCAAAGCCGAAGTCATACGGGATTTTTATTATCAAAAAGGCTTTGTTGATCTTTTAAGACAGGAGTATGGTAAGCATAATCTTCACTGGCTGGATATGCATACCTATGGCGGGCCGTTTGTACTCTCAACCAAACCGTTAGTTACTTACGATGACTGGAAAGGTGTAAAAATCAGGGATGAAGGAATATATACCCAGTTCCACAATATGATCGGCGCAAGGGGCACCTATGTCTCCGGTGGCGAGGCATATATGGCTTTAAAACTGGGTACCCTGGATGCCAGTCAGTGGGATATCAGTGCTATATCAGGTCTTAAATGGCATGAAGTTGCTCCCTATTGGGTCAAGGCCGGAGATAATGATCATGTTATCGGCCATATGCTTATCAACGACAAATCATGGAAATCTCTTCCTGATGATTTACAAAAAGTCCTTGAAACAGCAGCAAAGAATTATTGGCATGCCACTGTAAAGGGTTATGGTCAAGAATTTATAAATGCTGAAAAAATGGTCAAGGAAGGCACTCTTAAGGAAAGTGTGGTAGCTCCGGAGGCAATAAAGAAACACAAAGAAATAGCACATGAAATCTGGGATGAAGTAGCAAAAAGAGATGCTGCATCTGCAAAAGCCATTAAAATGATAAAAGAATGGAGAGGTGTTAAATAGTATCTTAATTATAGGACGACAAAGGCTTGAAACCAAGGAGATGCTTGACCTCCTATCTCCTGGTTTCGAGCTTTTTAAAAAAGGGAACAGCTGATGATAAAGGGAATAAAATTTTTTTTCAATTTCATCCACATGATAAGCGGTAAGATAGGTGATGGTTTAAGCATATTGATTATTATTATTATGTTTTTTACCACCATTGAAGTGGTGTTAAGATATGTGTTTAACAGCCCGACGATCTGGGTATGGCCGTTGAGCAGGCAGGTTTTTGGTGTTTACATCCTTTTTGCCGGGATTTATGCCATGTCAAAAAATGCCCATATTAAAATTGAAGTTATTTATAATCTGTTTCCAGAAAAAGTAAAACGCATTGCAAGTGGCTTTGCTCTTATATCTTTTATTTGTTTTATGGGGGTATTGATCTGGCAGGGGGCCTGGATGGGACAAAATTCTTTTATGGCCCGAGAAACAGCCCATGGTGCTTTCAGGATTCCTTTATATCCATTAAAGATTCTAATACCCCTGGCAGCAATATTATTTTTCCTGGAAGGCATTTATATTCTTTCAAAGAACAGAGACTGATTGTCATCATTTACCGAATAGACAAGGAAAATATTTTTTATGAGTATTGAAATTATTACCCTACTGCTGTTTGGAGGGCTGATGGCCCTTATAATCCTTGGTGTTCCCGTGGCGTTTGCCCTTGGTGGCATTACAGTTCTTTTGACATATATCCTGGAAGGTTCAACCACTCTTTTCATAGTTGCTACAACAACGTATAAGCAGATAACAGATCCGAATCTTATTACCATCCCTCTGTTTTTGCTCATGGGAAATTTTTTGCTTCATTCGGGTATTTCTGATCGTATGTTCAAGGCTCTCGGGTATTGGCTGTCCGGTATCCGGGGCGGTTTAGCCATTGTGTCAATCGGCGTGTGTGTAGCTCTGGCCATGTGCGGTGGTTTTGGCCCCGGGATTTTAACCATGGGGCTTATTGCCGTTCCTGCCATGCTGAAACAATCCTATAGTAAATCCCTGGCGTTGGGTTCTGTTATGGCCGGTGGTGTCCTAGGAGAAATTATTCCCCCCAGTATTATCATGATTATTTTTGCATATATTGCCAGAATTTCAATAGGAAAACTCTTTTTGGCAGGTGTTATCCCCGGACTTATCACGGCCTTTGCATATGTATTATATGTCACTATAAGATGCAATGCTCAGCCTGAACTTGCACCGCCGATAAAAGAAAATGTGACCTGGAAACTCAGAATTGTATCCTTGAAAGATATCCTGCTTCCGGCATTGTTGATTATTCTGGTGCTGGGCTCTATCTTTTTTGGAATAGCCACGCCGACTGAAGCTGCCGGGGTCGGTGCAACCGGCGCTTTTCTGATTTGTATCATTGTTGGGAAATTGTCATGGAAGGTGATGTGGGAATCCTGCCGTCAAACCATGTCCATCAGTGGAATGGTTTTCTGGATTCTAATTGGTGCAACGCTATTCAGTGTTTTCTACACAAGTCAGGGCGCTCAATCACTTGTAACCGAGTTGATCAGCGGTTCAAACATAAACCGCTGGATTATTTTAGGAGTAATGCAGCTAATCCTTCTTGTCCTGGGCATGTTCATGGACGATTATGCAGTTGTTACCATATGTGCGCCCATTTTTGTTCCCATAGCCATCGTACTTGGTTTTGATCCCATCTGGTTTTCCATTGTGTTTATTCTCAATATGCAGGTGGCTTATCTGACACCGCCTTTTGGCTGGGCATTAATAATGATGAAAGGCGTTGCTCCACCTGATATTTCAACAAGGGATATCTGGCGATCGGTCCCCCCTTTCGTGATTATGCAGTTAATTGTCCTGATACTTATAATGATTTTCCCGCAACTGGCCTTATGGCTGCCTGATAAAATGATGTAATTTAAAAGAAATAGAAAAAGGAGAAATACTGATGATTAAAGAATCTGATCTTGAAAAACTGTCCTTTCCGGATGCCCCTAAAATGATAACGGATTCTGTTCCGGGCCCCAAAAGTCTTAAGCAACTCCAGGAGGCCCCTGAATTTGAATCCATGGCAAGAGGTGCCGGCAGATTCCCTTTTGTTTTTGATGACGGCTTTGGTTCGACTGTAAAAGATCCGGATGGCAACCTGTATATTGATATCACGGCAGGTGTTGCCGTGAATTCTGTTGGAAGAAGGCACCCCAGGGTTATTGAGGCCATTCAAAAGCAATCAGGCAAGCTGATGCACGGCAGTGATTGCAGCAGCTCTCAGCGTCTTTTACTTGCAAAAAAAATATCGAGCATCATGCCCAGGGGCCTGAAAGATAATTGTATTACTTACTTCACCCAATCAGGTTCCAGTGCGCTTGAAACTGCGATTAAGTTTGTACGAAAGATAACCGGACGATCCCAGATTATCGCATTCCATGGTGCTTACCATGGTGTCCACTGCGGCTGCGGATCGCTTACCACAGGTGACCAGTATAGAAAAGATTTCGGGCCTTTTATTCCCGGCGTTATCCATGCACCCTATCCCTATTCTTATCGATGCTGTTTTGGTACAAAGACCCAGAAAAAATGTGAAGACATGTGTGCAAATTATGTGGATTACCTTTTAAACACACCCTATACAGCGGCCGATGACGTGGGCGCTGTAATAATAGAAGCCCAGCAGGGTGAGGGCGGGTACCTTGCCCCAAACCCTGAATTTTTTCAAAAGCTAAAGGCATCCTGTGAAAAACACGGGGCTCTTTTTATTGCCGATGAAGTACAGTCCGGAGCCGGGCGTTCCGGCAAAATGTGGGCCATTGAACACAGTGATGTTGAGCCTGACATGCTTACATTTGGAAAAGGAATGGGGGGCGACGTTCCAATGGCAGGTCTTTCCATTAGAAAAGACCTTGCCCAAAAAATAGCGGATAATTCCCAGCCGAATACCTTTGCTGCAAATGGTGTTTCTGCTGCTGTATGCATGACCAATATCGATATTATCACTGAAAATAATTTTGAGCTGGTGAAAAGAGTTGCTAAACTGGGTGAGCAGACCAAAAAGAGAATCCTTAAGGGAGCAAAACAAATTGACTGTATCGGTGATGTTCGCGGCCGGGGGTTCATGATCGGAATTGAACTGGTTAAAAACCGGAAAACCAAGGAACCTTTTGATGCTGATCTCATGGGGCAAGTCATTATGGGAATGATGGGCAAGGGGGTTATCATGGTGCCGTGCGGACGTAATGGAAATGTTCTAAGATTCATGCCGCCTCT
>JAGLNZ010000303.1 GCA_023139225.1 Desulfobacula sp.
GAGAACTGATTTCAAATGCCACATCACAGGTCCCGCAGGCTACATCCAGAGCCATGCTGTCTTCTTTAAGGGCCGCAGCTTTTACCATCTGGGTTCTCCAGACAATATCCTGCCGCATACTTAAAAGGCGGTTTAAAAAGTCGTATTTCGGTGCAATACGGTCAAACATGTCTTTGACAAAATCAAGTTCTTTATTCATCGTTGACAACCCGGATTTATGATGTATTTTAAGTTATTTGCCAAGGTAGATTGGGAAAGTATCATAACAAAAGGAAGATTACAATAGAATGGTTGGGATCCATATGACTGAAAAACGTGATTATTATGAAATACTTGGCGTTGCCAAGGATGCTTCAAAACAGGATTTGAAACAAGCATATCGGAAACGTGCAATCAAATATCACCCTGATAAGAACCCGGATAATAAAGAGGCAGAAGATAAATTCAAGGAAGCATCTGAAGCATATGAAGTGTTAACCGATGACAGCAAGCGCCAGATTTATGATCAATTCGGTCATAGAGGTCTTGAGGGTGCCGGCCATTCGGGTCCCGGCGGTTTTGAGGATATTTTTTCAAGCTTTGGCGATATTTTCGAAGATTTTTTTGGATTTGGATCTGGCGGCGGTCGCGGAAACAGGGTCAGGAGAGGCTCGGATCTCAGGTATAACATGACCATAGATTTTATGGAGGCTGCCTTTGGTACTGAAAAGACCATTTCCATTCCAAGGCTTTCCGTATGTGACAAGTGCCAGGGCTCAGGATGTGAAGAAGGCTCAACCCCAGAGACCTGTTACCAGTGTCATGGGACAGGGCAGTTTATTCAGAGCCAGGGTTTTTTCAAGGTAAAAACAACCTGCCCCTATTGTAAGGGCCAGGGAACCATTATATCGAATCCCTGTAGAAAATGCTCAGGGGCCGGCAGGGTTGAGATAACACGGAAGGTTCAGGTGAAGATTCCGGCAGGGGTGGATGTCGGTTCAAAACTCCGCCTGACCGGAGAAGGGGAAGCTTCTTCTTCTCCTGAAGGACCTCCCGGGGACCTTTATGTGGTGATCAATGTCAAACCCCATAAGTTTTTTCAAAGGGATAACAATGAAATTATCTGTGCCATTGATATTTCATTTATCCAGGCAGCTCTTGGAGATGAGATCAGCATTCCAACCCTTGTGGGCGAGGAAAAACTAAAAATTCCTAAAGGAACCCAGTATGGAGATGTTTTCAGACTGAGAGGAGAAGGGATTGCATCCCTTAGAAACGGTCGAAGAGGTGATCAGGTTATCAAGGTTATCATAAAAACGCCAACCAGGCTGAATCAAAAACAGATAAAATTGCTAAAAGAGTTTGACAAGCTTGATTCAAATAAAATATCAAACAAGCTGAAAAACCTTTTTAAGAACCTTTAAGGCACTTAAGGGACAAAATATATGTTTGAACTTAAGGTGAAAAGTCATTTTGCGGGTGCCCATCAATTGACCATGGTGGGACAAAAATGTGAAAATCTGCATGGACATAACTGGCAAGTGGAAGTCTGTGTTACAGGGGAAAAATTAAATTCAGCAGGTGTACTTGCTGATTTTGGTAATATAAAAAAGGCTGTGAGAAAGGTTGTTGATGAAGAGCTTGATCACAAATTTTTAAATGAGCTTGAAATATTTGAGGGAATGCAGCCCACTTCCGAGCGCATTGCCGTATATATTGCGCAAAAAGTCCAGGCCCTTTTAGATCAAACCCTGGAAGAGGATGTAAAGGTATCAAAAGTCATGGCCTGGGAATCGGATGATGCCTGTGCCACCTATTTTACATAGTCAATGATCTGTTTAGCCGGGATAATACCTGTTGCAGCAGCAGATACAATGTTGCCCGCCACACCCGGCCCGTCACCTGCCACATACATTCCCTTTATGGCAGTCTCAAGATGGTTGTTTGTTTCCACCTGTGTGGCAAAAAACTTTATTTCCGGTGCATAAAGCAGTGTCTCGTCATTGGAAATACCGGGTATAACAGAATTCAATGATTCAAGCCCTTCAGTCAGGTTGGTTAAAATCCTTTCGGGCAGTGCCATGGCAATATCTCCGCAGACCACATTGGTCATGGTCGGTTCAATATATCCTTTGCTGATCCTGTTCCAGGTTGAGCGCCGTCCTCTTTTTAAATCTCCAAATCGTTGTAAAATAGGTTTGCCGCCGCCGATAATGGTGGCCAGTTTTCCAATGGATTCGCCATAGGCCTG
>JAGLNZ010000304.1 GCA_023139225.1 Desulfobacula sp.
CCACCGCCCCAGACCAGGGGTTTTGTTCCCTTGGTCTGGGTTCTCAAAGGTTTCATCACGCGCACTTTATCGACATGCCAGATGATGGTAGGTTTCCAGTAGATGGATTTCAACACACCCTTGATGGCCTCATAGGTCGGCACATGGTAGGAGCACTTCTCTCCACCCGTTTTTGTTACCGGATCAGTGAACAGAGCGTAACGCCCCCAGACCCGAAAACTGATACTGTTTTTCATTGTATTATTCCCTCCTTAGATCATTTGAAATTCTAAAGGGCTTACTTCTTCAATAAATAATCCAAAATTATTACTGTAATATCGTTCATCCAGGCAATAAATTTCTTCTCCTTCTTGTACCGAGCTTACGGCCTGTGCCTCATTCAACTTTCGCCAAACATTGGGGAAGACATTGACGCTGTATTTTTGAGCCTGTTTCAGAAGCTGGTAGGCTTTGGAAGGCTCAAACTCGGCACAGAGTTTAGCAATGATCTCTCTGCCCTCGCCATAGGGAACGATCACTGCCTGAGTGGGAGCGTTAATTGCCTTGAAGGCTTTGCCAGCGACCTTAAATGATTGCCGGAGCTGCAATGGTTGTGTTCGGCCAATATTCAGATGATTATCACTGAGCAGACTGAGCAGCGTATCACTTCTTCCTGCCTGTTTTTCAGTCAGGGGATAGGCCATGAGACTTGCCCGCTCGTAAAAATAATATGAAAAATAAAGGTCCATTACTTCCGGATTTAGGAGCTCAGCATCTTTTTTTTCTGAAAAGACTCGTAAGGCTTTATCACGTCCCTCTTTAATATCCGGGAGCATATCAATTTTTTCTTCTTTGGGATTCACTACAAACACCTGCGCTGTAGGCAAATTCCCGTTGCGGTTGCAACGCCCTGCGGCCTGGGCGATGGAGTCGAGTCCTGCCAGGAAGCGAATAACTGAATTAAAATCAATATCAACCCCGGCCTCAATAAGCTGAGTGCTGATACAGAGCACAGGCAAATCTTCATCAAGACGCTGGCGTACTGTATTTAAAATTTTCTTACGATGGGCCGGGCAGAGACTAGTACTGAGATGAAAAATGGATTCTTCACCCACCTTATTCAAACAGCTCTCATAGAGTTTTTGAGCCCATTTCTTGGTATTGACAATAACCAGGCAATTTCCTTTTTCCTCAAGTTGACTCACGGCCAGATCACAAATTTCTGTTTTTGACCAACCTTCCGGTCGGACTTCATTTTTTATTTCCACCCTTTTAAGTTTTTCAAAGATATTGGTCACATTTTCAGTCAATTCATGCCTGTCTGACATGATCAGCTGACCCTTATCAGGCGATTTTAAGTTATTCAATAAAGGTTGGGTAGCAGTACAGAGGACTGCTGTAGTTCGAGTATGGTCAGTAAAAAACTGCATGGCATTACAAAAAAGGTGCACACAGGTAATGGGTAAATTTTGTATTTCATCAAAGATTATAACCGAATTGGCAATATTGTGCATCCGCCTGGCTCCACGGGTACCACCACCAAACAGCACTTCCAAAAACTGCACCATGGTTGTGAAAATAATGGGGGCATCCCAATTTTCAGTCACAAGCTTTGATTGCCAGGTTTGAGTCTCAGGTTCCAGGTTTGAATGGTGCTCCAGAACCCATGGGAATTCATCACCATCTTTTTCCAATATTTCCCGAATAACCTCGGCATTTTGTTCAATAATTGATGTATATGGGATGATGTAAATGATGTGATCAAGACCATGCTTATGAGCGTGATGCAGGGCATAGCGCATACTGGCAAATGTTTTACCTCCGCCGGTTGGCACGGTAAGAGTATAGATTCCCTGGGGATCGTCTGCCCGTTCTTTACATTGTTCGGAAATTGAACAACGAATGGTGTCTATCTCATTGCGGTTGGGTAAACTTGCCAGTTTCTCCTCCAGGCGGGCAGTGACAATCTGCCAATCCACTGGTGCAGTTGAGCGAAATTGTACATTTTCCGGATTTTCAAAATCCGAACTGTCGATTCGATCGGCATCAATCAAGCAACTAAAGAGAAAACGTGTGAAAAAACCAAGCCTGAATTGTTTGACGATCTCTGATTCTTTTTTTTGAGGAGTTATAATTTTTAAAAGCTTATTGCAGAACTCTTGCAGGAATGATTCGCAGGCAAGTCCATTCAGCTCTGCTAATATAGATTCATCAATAGATTCCAAGCATTCCTGTAGATGGGTTTTCTCATCCTCTTTCTCAATTCTGTCCTGAAAACCATGTTTGCCATCCGGCTTTAAACAATCAAGCAAACCGCCATGGTGGGAAGCAAGGCTGACAGCCAAAATTTGTCCAGATAGTCCGCCCTGGGGTCCATACTTTTGAAAATGCTTCCACACCCATTGAGCCCCGGCAGTCGAGTGGTCAATTTTGCCCTTAAAATCATTGGCATCCATATACTCATCATCAATATCAGGATTTAGCATTCCAGTGGCCGATCGGATATAAATCTGAAATTGTCGACTATACTTTCCTACATCATGCAACAAACCAATAATATTTCCGGCTTTCGACACACCCACTTTATTGGCAAGTCTGCCACAGATTAAAGAGACCTCCCGCAAATGATCGCTAACAGATTGAACTTTTTGATCGAAACTACGATGGTGAGCTATAAATTCATCTATCAAAAGAAACCTCCTTTCTCATATTCCATCTGATAAAAGTGGAAAATTTTATCTTTCTTCTTGGTTATGAACTATGAACTTTTATATGAATGTCAGTACTCCTTATTTTCTATCAATTTTATATTTTTTTTCAATATCCTGTATTTGAATCAATTCTTGTTTTGATTTTTTCAGGTTTTGGGCTGTAATGAAAAGATCGAAAAAACGCCCGTTGGGGCTAAGACACCTTCTTGTTGAATCAGGTTCCTGAAACCCGGTGGAGCTGTAAAACTCTTTTATCCTGGTATCCAACAGATCTTTTAGTTTACCCGTGATCAGATCAAGTTCGTCGAGCCTGTATAGAAAGGATTGGGCCGACACCCCGAACCTGTGTTTGATTCTTAAAAAAAGATCCCATGACCAGCCATCTGCTGTAATGCCAAGCTGGCTGACACTTGCACGGACTGCTGTTTCAGGCATTAAAAAGGTGGCGGCAAATCGTTCTGCTGCCCGTTTGGCATTTATGGGTCTTTGGTTTTCTGATTCTTTTTTGTTAACAGGGGTTTCAAACAAATCTGATTTTTGCAGGCGGGATTGATTGGATATGAGAAGAGCGCCAAGTTCAAGGCTTAACGAAAAGAGTTGTCTTTCAGGATTGTTTTTTGAATTCAGGAAAAAAAAAGCATTGTGATAAATGGGTTCGTAAATAGAAAAAGAATCAATACTTTTGGAGTCTCTTGGAAATTGAAAAATGATTACGCGCAGGCCTAAATTTTCAAAGAGTTCAAAATAATCAAACACCACGCCATCATATATTCCAAAATATTTCCTGATGGAAGAAGCAAGATTTTCCATTCCCTGATAATCAGGTTTAAAAGGGATGGATAAGGGCAGATAGGCATGTTTAGGGACATTGCAAATATCTTCAAGGGCGTGAAAAGCCGCCACGATATCATGGGTTGCAGCTAATAATTGTTTTGGGATTTTATCTGGTTCAGGATGGATGGCAATAAAATTGGAAGAAGCGTCTGTATCCTTTGTTTTTAATTCAACATGCTGGGCATCATTTGCAAACAAGACTTCTGTAGATACATTCAGTGCCCTGGAAAGGCTATAAATCACCTGGGCGGAAGGAGAGTTTTTACCCAGCTCAATTCGTCCCAGAGGCCCTTCCCTGATTCCGATTTTCCGGGCAAGGTCTATCAATGTCCAATTTCTTGCTCTTCTTAAGAAGCGAATATTTTTTCCGATATTTGGAATATCAGCTTTCATGGGAATAAGAAAACCATATAATTTCTTTTATGTCAATATATATTCATTTTTTAATAAAAAAAATTGATTGGTTCTTTTTTTTAAAGTCCTCCAGCATATTTTAAGACAAAATGTTTAGCAAGAAGAATGATATCATTTTCACGATCCTTGAGATGAGGGTATTATAACTAACGTTGATCACCGCCAAGGAATGACTTTTTTGCCTATACTATTCTTTTCCCGGAAAAATCTATGAGGCTGCATAAGCAAGATTGAGGCGGGCCTTATTTTGTTTTTTAGGATGTATTATAATATCAACATCTTGATCTAAAGCACGTAAAAATAAAAAAAGTCTTTCCATTGAAAATCCATCAAGTTTTCCATTTCTCAAAGCTGAGATCTTGGGTTGATTGACTCCTAAAATGAGCCCAGCTTCACTTTGAGTTAAGTTTCTATCTTCGATAATGTCGTAAATCATAGATGCTATTTTGGCTTTTGCAAAATGCTCTTCAGGATTATTTAATCCCAAATCTTTGAAAATATTACCCGAACCTTTTGAAAATTCAATTTTATTATTCATTCTTTCCCTCCCTGGCAAGTATACGTGCCTCCTGAAGCCGTCTTTTGATCATTTCTATATCACGTTTTGGTGTTTTGATACCTGTTTTAGACTTTTTTTTAAAAGTGTGGAGTACATAAATG
>JAGLNZ010000305.1 GCA_023139225.1 Desulfobacula sp.
TCCACAAAACTGCCCTGGTCAAACAACAGGTCAAGCCGTTCCCTTGCAGTCAGTTTCCCTTTTGAGTGATGGCGATCCATTGCTTTTTGGCCGCCCCCCATGGATGCTCTGAGCTGAAGGTCCTTTAATCTTTCAAGTTCTTTGCCGTGTGTTTTTTCAGTCATGATATATATCCTTAGGTTTAAGTAATATACGCTTTAATCAGGCCATGAACTAGTCAATTTTATTACGTTTTCATGACAGATCGTCAAGCATTGTATACTGTATACAATTATCAGGTGTCAAGAATATATTTAAAAAAAGGCTGTAGTGTCAAAAAGATTTCGGGCATTGGATTTTGCCGCTATATATTTGATGATATAATCTTTTTTGATTGATTTGTGTGGAACATTACCATATAAAATATTAATTCAAAGAAAAAAAGATTGATACCACAATTACAAATAAGGGGATGACAATGAAAAAATTTTTATCTTTGTTAATTACTTTACTATTTGCAACATCGGCATTTGCTCTGGATAATCCGTGGGATAAAAAACTGCCGTTTAAAAGCGCAGTTATTAACTACAAAGTTTCCGGTACAATGAAAGGGCAAAAAGATATTTATATAAAGGATTATGGTAAAACAACGGCTGAATACAGCAACACGTCCATGAAAATGTTCGGCATGACGCAGCCGCAGAAAGAAATTATCATTACAACTCCGGACTGGGTACACACCATCGACCTTGTGGAAAATACCGGGATCAAACAGACCAACCCGAAAAAATTCATGATCCAGGAATTTAATAATCTTTCAAAATCCAAAAAGAAAAAAGTACTTAAAAATATAGAAAAACTGGGCACTCCCAATATGGAAGGGACCAATGAGAATATCCAGAAAAATGCTGCAAAGATCCTGGGCTACCAGTGTGACAAGGTCAGCATGACGGGAACGATTGCCTTTATGCTCAGCGGGACTGATCTTCCATTGGAAATCAAAACAAACTCAATGGGAGTAAAATTCAATCAGGTTGCCACCAGTATCAAAAAGGAAAGTGTCTCCTCATCCAAATTCAAGCTGCCGTCAAACATTCATTTTGAACATAATAAGCAAGCCGATCAGATGATGCAGGCCCAGGCAAAAACCATGATGGAATATCTGCTGGAAGGCAGGCGCATGGAAAGTTCCGGAGCAGGCAGCCAAATGGGTACCAAAACAAATGATCCCAATGAGCAGAACCAAATGACACCTGACATGATGGAACAGATGAAGCAGATGATGAAAACATTCGGTAACCAGAGCGATTAAATCTCATCTGTTGCATCTGCCGGAAACCATACCGGCTCTTTTACTGTGCCAGGTAAAAATAGACTGCCACACCGTCTTTGAACCCTTGGGCAAACCCGCCGAGTTCAGCTTTGGGTACTTCCAGCATTTCTTTATAGCTCTGGTATTTACCCGCGTATTTTCCCTGGGGCAATTTTCCCAGATCCCAGCTGATGTCCCCGGGTCCCAGGGTTTTATTCTGGGAGAACATTTCCCCCAGCCCCATGACAAAGGCCCGGGCTTCCTTGAGAATTAGCTTGTAATCATCGGTGATCAGTGAAAACCCGCTGATTCCCCAGATTGACATGCCCGCTCCCATCATGGCCCCGCCAAGATAACTCATGGCATCCTTGCCGAAATCGGTCATGACTTTTTCAGTCATGCTGCCGTGGTCGCCATTATCCAGAACAGTGATGGTTCTAAAGGTGTAAGGATCAACCTCCAGCCATGCCCACCGAGGCTTTTCATCAAAAATTGCAGGACTTGAGGGAAACAAAATTGTATTGGGGGATGCTTCAAGCAGTTTTACAACCCGCTCCGGGTATTTAAGCTTGCGCATCTGGTCGTAAAGACTGTCCCGATCACCCGGTGTCAGCCATCTTAACCTGGT
>JAGLNZ010000306.1 GCA_023139225.1 Desulfobacula sp.
TCTTTTGAAAGATAGGAAATAGCTCCCTTTTTAATGGACTGCATCAGGGATTCCGGGTTCAAAGAATTGGCCGTCAGCATGATGGCGGGAATATCTCTTTTTACACATTCTTCCAATAGTTTAATCCCGTTAACCCCCATAATATCAAGGATAGCAAGGTCATATCGGGTTTGGAGGATTTTTTGGGAAGCGGTTTCGTAATCCTGGGCAACATCTACTATTGCTTCGTCCAGAATCTCCTGTATGGTTTCGATTACGTCCCATTCATCGTCAACAGCCAATATATGTTTACCTTTGAGAAAAGAATCAGTCTGTGTCATTTTTTTTCTCCTTATCAAAATATAAATAAAGGTATCAGTCTTGTTTGTCTTACAATAATTTTGTCAATGTCTTAAATTGGATAATAAATATTAATTAATTTTAATTATCCTCTTAACTTAATAAAGTAATTAAAACAGGATGAAAAGTCAAGCCATTACAGGTGTTAAGGCGTAATTGTCTATAAAAGACAAAAAGGAATGATTCAGAATAATTCCAATTGCTTGTCTTGTTTTTTATTTTTAGATGGATGAGGCTTGATTTTTTCAAGGTCCAAACATTTTTTTTCAATTTCGGGTTGATCCTATTCCATGCAGAATGAAGTTTGGGGCTGATCGCAATAGTCTATCCTTATTGATCGGTCCGGCATTATCTCAGCGGTTTTGAGTTCATTGAAGATCAGTTGTTTTTCCTGACCGGTGATAACAGGAAAACCATAGGGTATGTTTTTATGCTTCAAGGGTTTGCCCGCCGTTATTCTTTCATGGACAAAAAGAATATGACTTCTTAATCTGTTTTCCATATAGTGGTTGGAAAAATCGATAATATTATCTTTAATTTTAATGATAGCTTCATAAAAATTATTATCAATTTCATACCCAATGGAGTTCCTGGCTGACGCCATGGCTGCGGCCATGGTGGTTCCGGTGCCAAGAAACGGGTCAAGAACAATGTCTTGCTTAACTGAGTACATATTGATCAGTCGGGATGCCAGTTCAAATGGAAAGGCACCGCTTCTGCTTCTTAAAGCCTTATCCACCAAACCCTGGCGGCTGCCTTTAATATCAAACCAGATGTCTGAGAAAAAAGTATTTCTTTCTTCCCAGAAGATGGCGCTCTGCCGTCTATTGTGTTTTTCAGGATCATTTTTAAATTCGCGTTTGCCTCCTTTTCTTACAATCAGGATATATTCGTGTTCCAGGGTGACATAGGCTCCTGCAGGCAGCATGCCGGACCCCATGAATTTATTTGGGGCATTGGTCTGTTTTCTCCAAATGATTTCAGGCAGAGCAGTAAAACCAATTTGAACAAGATATTGAAGAATTCTTGCATGGTTTGGATAAATCGCAAAGTTTTCCCTGAGACTCCTTGTGGCATCCCCGATGTTAATACAGGCAAACCCCCCGTTTTTTAAAACCCTGAATACCTCATCCCATACGGAATCTAAAGATTTGTGCATCAGTTCAAATGCTTTGTTTCCTTCCTGTTTTTTAATGGCCTTTCCAATGGCTTTATTCTGTTTTGAAAAAATGCTGTCCCACATTTCAATCATGGGGTAGGGCGGGGATGTGACAATAAGGTCAATACTATTGGACGGGATCCGGGCAAGATTATTTGAGTTTTGAAAAAAGAGCTGGTGTATTGTTGTCATATTGGAATTATCTATCCTGTTTAACAATTTTAATGTAGGCTTCAACTGCCTCATCAATTTTAGAGATATAACAAAATTCATCTGTCTTGTGTGCCATGCCGGCTTCTCCGGGTCCTAAAAGAATGGTTGGGGGTTCGCCAAGGGCTTCATGAAGGGCTGAAGCATCTGTAAAATAAGGCGCGGTTTTCACTTCAATTTTTATTTTTAACAGTTGTTCCATGAGGGAAAAAACAGACTGGACCCATTTGTCTTCAGGATCACTTGCAATACTTTTTACCTGTTCTAAAAGTGTCACATCAACATCCGGTCCCAGAACAGATTCAAGTGATTTTTTAAGCGCTTCATGGGTTTGGTTGGGGATGGTTCGAATATCAACTCCCATGCAGGTCCTGTTCGGCACAATATTAATGTTTGTCCCGCCTGAAATTCTGCCAATACAAAGGGTGGGCTCGCCTAAAAGGGGATGGGACGGTATATTAAAATCAAAGGCTTCAAGTTTTTGAATGACCCTGGCTGCTTTGTAAACAGCGTTGTCCCCAAGTTCCGGCATTGATGCATGGGCAGCTTTTCCAAAGGTGGTAACATCAAATCTGACGCAGCCTTTATGGCCGATTAAAGGATAGTTGGATGTGGGTTCTCCCACCACAAGCGCCTTTGCCTTTCCTAAAACATTGTCAAGGCCGGCCACATGGTAAGCGCCTTCACAGCCGGTTTCTTCACCTGCCGTAAAAACAAACATGATATTTTCAAGAAGAGAAGGGGCCTCTATATGAAGCCTTTGGACCATCCGGATCATGGCAGCAATCCCTGCCTTCATATCTGATGTGCCCCGGCCATATATTTTATCTCCTTTAATTTTTCCGGAAAAAGGATTCTTTGTCCAGGCCAGCTCACCCAGAGAAACTACATCCATATGACCGGTAAAACAGATGGGTGTTTTATTTGAACTTAAAGGAAATTTTGCGATCAATGTAGGCCTTTGGGGAGCAAAGTCATAAGTGCTTGTTTGAAATCCTAAGTTTTCAAGCAGGCTGCCAATAAATGCAGCGCACTCATATTCATTTCCCGGAGGATTGATGGTTTGAAAAGAAATAAGTTTTTTTAAGAGTGTCAAGCTTTCCACAAACAGATCTCCTTTTTTTTCTGGTAAAATCGGATCAGACTATAATAATCTCTATCTTAATTTGTAAATTAGTTATCATAAAATATCTCATACATTTGTACATATTTTTCTTTTTCCAGTAAAAAACTGTCATCTTCCGGGTAGTACTTGGCAAGTTCAGGTTCAGAGCCTGCAAACTTTTTTATCGCATCCAGGGAGTCCCAGATGGTCACAAGCAGGAAATGTGCTGCTCTGTCTTCATCTCTTCGCTGAAAATAGGTTTTTAACAATCCATCAACAGACCCATAGTCAGGCGCTGCTCTCTCGATCATAAATTTTTCATACTCATCTGCCTTTTCAATGGCAACCTTACCGTGCCAAAGTCTCATCATTGCCAAAATAGTACCTCCGGTAAATTTGATGCTTTCATTTTCATTTTTATATCATTATAAATCTTGAAATGCCAGGCTGCCAGTCCGACATTGACATCCGATGGAGGCTCCTTAATCATTTCTCCCATAGCTTTTGGGGTAATTTGTATTTTTACTTGGGCCCATCAAAGGATAAAAAGATTGACGATGAAAGGGTGAAACTATATGTTGGGAAAGCTCGATTTCATAATGAGACTTTGAAAATAAGGAACATTGAGAAATTTGAAAAAAAAATTTAAAGCCGGTGTTGTTCAGTTTGATGTGAAAAACGGGCAGATTGAAACCAATTTTAATGCAGTCCTTGGATATTTAGAGGAACTGGCATCTAAAAATGTTTGTCTTGCTGTTTTGCCGGAAATGTTTTCCTGTTCTTTTGATAATGAAAATTTAAAGGAACATTCAAAATTTACAAAAAAAATCGTGGAAAGGCTTTCTTCTTTTGCCGGACAAAATCAAATGGCGATTGCAGGGACACTTCCTGAAAATGATGGCGGTTGTATATTTAATACCATGATCTTTATTGATGTGGATGGAAAAATAAAAGGAAGGTATAGAAAGCTTCATCTTTTCAGGCTGACAGACGAACATATTTATTACACTGCAGGAAATAAAATTGTTACAATTGATTCAAGCTTTGGCAGGATTGGACTGATGATCTGCTATGATTTAAGGTTTCCTGAGCTCGCCAGGTCGTTATTCTTAAAGGATGCACAAATGATTATTGTGTCTGCCCAATGGCCGGAACCAAGAAAAGAGCATTGGCAAACCCTGATCAAAGCAAGGTCTATTGAAAACCAAATGTTTATGATCTGTTCAAACAGGACAGGGATTGATGATGACTTGCGGTTTGTCGGGATGTCCATGATTGTTGATCCAATGGGAAATACCCTGGCTCAGGCCCGAAGCGATGAAACATTTGTTTTCGCAGATATTGATCCTGGATTGGTGGAAAGTGCCAAAACATTAATTCCCTGTATGACAGACCGGAGGCCTGATGTTTATGGATAAGATTGTCACTTTTTCTCAGATTAAGACACTATCCAGGCAATATAAGGATGCTAAAAAGACAATCGTATTTACCAATGGGTGTTTTGATATTATTCATGCCGGTCATGTAAAATACTTAACCCATGCCGCAAGTTTTGGAGATATTCTTGTTTTGGGACTGAATTCCGATCATTCAGTGAAATGCATTAAAGGAGAAAAACGGCCGGTGATTGGTCAGGACCATCGGTCTTTGGTTGTGGCAGCTCTATCGTGTATTGATCATGTGGTATTGTTTGATGAGCCTGATCCAAAAATTTTGATTGAAACCATCTGTCCTGATGTGCTGGTTAAAGGTGCGGACTGGCCCGAAGATCAGATCATTGGTGCTGATTATGTGAAACTAAATGGAGGACGTATAGAAAGGGTTGTTTTGGAACCTGAAATCTCCACAACAAAAATCATAGAGCGAATAGGTGAACTTTATTATGGAAAACACTGATATCAAAGTCTATGAGTTTAAAAAGTTTAAAAATCATGACCATATTGTCCACGGTATATTTACAAGGGAAGGCGGAACAAGTACCGGCGCTTTTAATTCCCTGAATATTGGTGTGAATTCAGGTGATGAACCCTTGGCCATTGCAAATAACAGGAAACTCATTATCAGAAAAATGGATATGAAACCCCTTGTTTTTTTAAACCAGAGGCACGGCAGTGATATTAAGGTATTAAAAAACCATGACAATGACTTGTCTGAAAGTTTTGAACCCGGGAAAGAGACCTATACGGCGGACGGTATTATTACCGACATGAAAAATGTGTTTCTTGTGATCCAGGTTGCTGATTGTCAGGCGGTCATGCTCCATGACCCTGAAAAAAAAGTGATTGCAAATGTCCACTCCGGATGGCAAGGAAGTATAAAAAATATTATTGGTAACTGCGTGGATAAAATGGTCCTGGAGTTTGGATGCCGGCCTGAAAATATCATTGCCGGTATCTCTCCCAGCCTTGGCCCTTGTTGCTCTGAATTTGTGAACTATAAGGATGAGATCCCAAAAAGTTTATGGAAATATAAAATAAAGGATAAGGATTATTTTAATTTCTGGGAAATGAGTAAAGATCAGCTTATGGATAAGGGTGTAAAAAAAGAACACATTGAAAATATGGAAATTTGCACAAAATGTAACACAGATGTTTTTTATTCTTTTCGATCAGAAAGAACAACCGGCAGGTTTGCCTGTGTGATATCAATGATATGATTTTGAAATTTAATATAGAGGTTTGAAATAAGAAAGTATAAGAATGGAAAAAATTGATAAGGTCTTATTGACACAGAAAGTCAAAGCCTCGGGCTGAGCGGCTAAACTTGATCCAGGGACGCTGGATCGAATTGTAGGAGGGCTCAAAATTAAATCCCACCCCAACCTGATCGTGGGGCTTGATTCTCCCGATGATGCAGGTGTCTATAAACTTAATTCACAAACAGCGCTTATCCAGACGCTTGATTTTTTAACACCGGTTACTGATGATCCCTATGAATTCGGCCAGATTGCTGCTGCCAATTCTTTAAGTGATGTATATGCCATGGGAGGTGAGCCCGTTACGGTAATGAATATTGTCTGTTTTCCGAGCTGTGACCTGGAAGAGGATATTCTGGCCGAAACCTTAAAGGGGGGCTTAGATAAAATAAATGAATCCGGCGCCTTACTTGTGGGCGGGCATTCAGTGGACGATCAGGAATTCAAATACGGGCTTAGTGTTACAGGTATTGTGCATCCGGATAAAGTGCTGGCCAATGCCACGGCCCAAATTGGTGATACCATTATATTAACCAAACCTGTGGGAACCGGGATCATGTCAACAGCCATAAAAGGCAAACTGGCCACAAAGGAAAATATAAAAGAATCCGTGGCAGTCATGTCCATGTTGAATAAAGCCGCAGCTAAGGTGATGTCGCAATTTGCGGTAAATGCCTGTACCGATGTTACAGGGTTTGGTCTGGCCGGCCACTTACTGGAAATGGCCAAAGGGTCAAAAAAAGCTTTCACGCTCCATACTCAAAAAGTTCCCATGCTTAAAAATGTATTGGATTTTGCAAATATGGGGATGGTACCGGCCGGGGCCCACAAAAATCGCAAATTTTTTGAAGAATTGACCCATATTGATACGGCTGTTGACAGGGCCCTTGTTGATCTGATGTTCGACCCGCAGACATCCGGTGGATTGCTGATCAGCCTGAATGGAAAAGATGCAAAAAATTGTTTAAAAAAAATGGAAACCAATGGTGTAGAAGCATGGATAATCGGTGAAATTACCCATGAGAGTCCTAGGGGTTTTTTGAACATAATTTAATGTTTTTTCACATTGACTTGAGATTCAGCATATGTTATTTGCTCTCAAGATAAATTGATCTTTGAAGACTGTAAAATAAAGAAAAGTAAGGAAAGTAAAAAGACAAAGGATGAAAAAGGAAACCGGCAAAACCGTCAGGGAACTTGGATATTTTGCCAGCCTTGGAATGTCAGTGGC
>JAGLNZ010000307.1 GCA_023139225.1 Desulfobacula sp.
GGTATTGCAGCCGGGTTCAGCAATATCTTGAGAGCAGGTAAAAAGGGAAGAAAGTTTTAATGCAGGATCTTTACAAAATTGTTAATTTTGTCACGACTTCAAACTGGCTGTTATTGCTGTTCGGAGGAATGATCGGTCTGATGGTGGCCCCAATGAAATTTGCTTTGGGCATCATTCTGGGGGGATTGATTGTGGCAATAAATTTTCATTTATTGAAAAATACGCTTAAAAACATGTTTCGTCCTGAAGTCGTATCAGAACAGGGGCGCTCTCTCGTGGGCAATATCCTGATTAAATATTATATTCGATTTGCGATAAGCGGGACGATAATATTCCTGCTGATTTCAAAACATATTGTTCATCCGTTGGGTCTTCTGGCAGGTCTATCGGTGGTTGTTGCAAGCATGTTTATTGCTAGTATGCTTGAGTTGACAAGATTATTTTTCAAGGAGGCGGTATAAGGTGGAACATCCATATTTGATTCTTACTTCATTGTTCGGAATTTTCGGAATGGAAGAGTGGGCTGCAGCAAATCCACAGGTTACATATATGTGGCTGGCTATGATTATTTTAATATTTTTTGGCTGGCTGGCAGGAAAGAGTGTTTCCATGGTGCCTAAAACAGCGCAAAATGTGTTTGAAACTCTGATCTCAGGACTTGAAGAGTTCATGGTCACTGTTACCGGGGAAGAAGGCAGAAAGTCTTATCCGCTTGTATTGACCATATTTTTATTTGTGCTTTTAGGTAATCTCATGGGGTTGGTCCCTGCGTTTTTTCCACCAACAGCTAATATCAATACTACGTTGGGGTTAGCACTTATCGCGGTGCTATGGAGCCATGTGATCGGCGTTCAACAGCACGGTTTTAAGTATATTAAACATTTTTTAGGACCGGTTCCGGCAATGATTCCCTTGTTTTTTCCCATTGAAGTCATTGGACATACGGCAAGGGTTCTCTCCCTTACCTTCCGTCTTTTTGGCAACATGGCGGGTCATGAGTTGGTTGTCGGTATCCTTCTCGGACTGGGCGGTATGTTTCTGGCACCGCTTCCGGTTATGGCATTGGGTTCATTTGTCGCGCTGGTACAGGCATTTGTATTCTTCTTGCTGTCAACCATGTATATTGCCGGGGCAATAGAAGAGTCACACTAATAAAGAGTTTTACGGGATTTGGAAGAAGCCCCGTTGTTTTTATATTATATTATTAAATTATATTAAGGAGTAAAACATGGAATTTCTAGTTGGTAGTGTATGGGCAGCAGGTCTTGCAATCGGTATTGCAGCATTTGGTTGCGGCATTGGTCAGGGCTTGGGCCTTTCCGGCGCAATGAGCGGTATTTCAAGAAATCCTGAAGCAGCAGGTAAAATTCAGGTTAACATGCTGATCGGTCTTGCAATGATCGAGTCTCTTTGTATCTACGCTCTTGTTGTAGCTCTGATTCTTATGTATGCCCATCCTGCACTTAAAGGTGCGATTGCTGCCATGGGCGGACATTAAGCCATACAGTTTGAATTATACAGATATTTGTAATTAAAAGGGTGTAAGATATTTTTTGTTTTACACCCTTTTTATATTCATCTTTTCATGTTTCAATGATTTTTCTTGCTTGAGTCTTTCATTGTTGGTATATTTTTTAAAATAACAAAATTGTCTGATGCTAAGTAAGATGAAAATTTTTAGATTCTTGTAAAGTACAAAGGTGGCCCAATGAATAACCAATCCATTGAGTTTCAGAATATAAAGGAAGATTCCTCTTCCCCGGGAATTGTTCGTAAATCATTTCGTATCCCCATCGAAGACAAGGAAAATGTCTGGGTTTTAATTAATAAAAAGCGCTACTCTGTACGGGATATCAGTACGTGTGGTGTCGGCATCCTTCTTGAAAATAATTCAAGATTTATCATTGAACAGGCACTTTTAAATTGCGAATTCAGTATTTTTAACGTATCAATTAAAAAGCTGAACGGTAAGATTGTTCACCTTTCATTCGACAAAGGCGGAAATTTGCAATGTGGTATTCAATGGATAGATATGGAAAAAAAAATCGCAGACCAGATTTCTGAAATTGTTTTTAAAATGAAAGAACAATTGTTAAAAAATGGCAACATATCGGTTGAATAAAAAATAAATATACCATGCATAAGAAAAAAGACATAATGGAAAATATCCTCGGTGGTAGCGGGGATGAGATCGCAGATCGGATTGATAAGTTAGATTGTCTGATTTATAAAAAAGAACCGGGTTTAGAAGATGAAAGCCTCAAAGATCAGGATGGGAAAATATGGCAGGCTTCAAAAGAAAATGTATCTGTTCAGGTTTGGGAAGACAAAGCTAAAATTAAAGTTCGGGTTTCTCCTAGGAAAAAAACTATTTCCATGAAGCGAATAGCCAATATTGCTGTAAATGCTATTCTTGAGGAACTTAAAAAGGAGGATTAGTGGCAATCATCGTCTGTCCTAAGTGTGCAAAAAAACATAAAGTCAATTTAGATACCGTTAAAGAAAATGCGCCTTTGGGGAAAAAAATTGCGGCCAGATGTAAATCCTGCGGTCATAAATTCCCCGTGCAGCTTGATCAGTTCATTAATCAAGAAAAAGAGAAATCTTACGAGCCAAAAACAAGTACTAGAAAAATTTGTGTTACTTTAAGTAAGGGAGGGGTAGGAAAAACCACCACCTCTGTTAATTTATGTGCAGGTCTGGCTCTTGCCGGCCACAAGGTGTTGCTCGTGGATACGGATACCCAGGGCCAGTCTTCCTATATCCTTGGAAAGAAGCCAAGAGCCGGTTTGACTGAATTGCTGACAAAGGAACTTGCACCAGAAGAGTGTATCGTCAGGGCCAGAAAAAATCTTTGGCTCCTCTCCGGTGGCAAATCTCTGGCTGGAGTTAAAAGAATTATTGACCGGAAAAGTTTTGGTGCTGAGTGGACCTTGTCTGAGGCCATGAAAGAACTGGACCATAGATATGATTTCATTATTATTGATACTGCTCCCGGATGGGACCAGCTAATCGTCAATGTCCTGTTTTATTCCACAGAAGTTCTCGTGCCGGTGGCATTGGAAGTAATGCCCCTGCAGGGATTGGCGGAATTTATGAAAAGTCTGGGATCCATTCAAAAATATCGAAAGGAAATTAAATTAAAATATATTGTTCCTACTTTTATGGATACCAGGATAAAGGGCCCTGAGACAATATATTCACAGCTTAAAAAATTATATCCGGAATACATGTGCAATCCTATCAGATACAGTGAAAGTCTTTCCGAGGCACCATCCTATGGAAAATCCATTTTTGAGTTTGCCCCCGGATGTACGGCATCTGCTGATTACAAGGACCTTGTTAGAAAAGTTACACTTGATGAGTCAGCACTCCTTTAACTTTTGTTTTCAATATAACCATACATAATTTTAAGGGAATTAGGAAATATTCCGTGAGACTTAGGACGAGAATCATTATAGCAGTTGTGGTTGCCTGCAGTATCATAAACTTGTTTTTATGTTTTTATTTCACAGAAAAAATAAAAGAATCTGAGCTTAAAAATCTTAGTACCAGAATAGAAAAATCCGCTTATATGATGAAGCTTGTGAATGCAAGACCACTTTATAACGTGGATAAAGAAACCCTTCGAGTAAATATGGAGACTTTTTTTGATGATGAAAATATGAAAAGGATTTCACTTCAGGAGCATGATATTGATGTTGATATTAAACTTGAAAGAAAGTTTGGTGTTCCCAAAGGGATAGATATCAAAAAAAGCTTCTATATTTATTATAAAGGTCTGAAGCTGGGTAAAATGAATGTTGTCTATTCAACCAGCCTGATAGAACAAGAGCTTTCAAGGTTCAGAAAGCAGATGCTTTCTTTTACCTTTACCGTTATTGCTGTTCTGGTTGTGGTCCTTATCATTTTAGTGAATAAACTGATGCAGCCTGTGACTCAATTAACACGGGCGGCTTCTGAAATTGCTTCAGGAAATCTTGACAGGGATATTGATCAAAGCGGTGTTGGAGAAGTTGGGGAGCTTTCCCGAAACTTTGCTGCAATGAGGGATGCAGTCAAAGACAAAATCAATGATCTTGCAATGACCAACCGGGATCTTGAAAAACAAGTGTTTTTAAAAGAAATCAATGAGAAAAAAATATTGCGGCAGAGTGCGGTGATCAGCTCCGTAAATCATTTTTTTCAAAAATCCATGGTAGCCCAAACCTATAAGGAAATCGCACAGATTTTTATTCCCATTGCCCTTGAAATTATTCCAGGTAAATATTGTTTTATCGGAGAAGTCAAAAAGGATGAAAAAGATTCCATGGAAATCCTGGCAATGTCCGATGGGGCATCTCATGACTGCAATTTGATACAGATGGATAAGGACGTCCGGCTGAGGGGAAGGAAAATAAGAGGCATCAGATCATGTGTTATTCACCAGGATAAAACAATCATTGCAAATGATCCAACCTCCCACCCTGATTTTATCCAACCCCCTGAGAATCATATCCCCATAGATTCTTTTTTAGGGGTTCCCATGAAACTGGGATCTGAAATTAAGGGAATCATTGCATTTTCTGGAAAGGAAGGCGGGTACGATTCTGATGACCAGGAAGCATGTGAAATGCTGGCAATTGCTCTTGTGGAAGCATTAAGTCTGAAAAAAAGGGAAGATGAGAAAGCAAAGCTTGAAGAAATGATGATTCAGTCGGAAAAGATGATCTCCATTGGCGGTCTTGCCGCAGGAATGGCCCATGAAATAAATAATCCCCTTGCAGGAATTTTACAAAACGCACAGGTTATTCAAAACAGATTAAAAAATAAATTACCGGCAAATATTTTGGTTGCAAAAGAGCTTGACCTCAAGCTTGATGATATACAATTGTACATGGAAAAAAGAGATGTTTTTAAAATGATTGATTCGGTTCTGGATGCCGGCAAAAGAGCTGCTTCAATCGTTGTAAATATGTTATCCTTTTCCAGAAAAAGCACATCAGGATTTATGCCTGAAAATGTTTCCGATCTTCTGGATAAAACGCTGGAACTTGCTGAAAGTGATTATAATCTGAAAAAGAAATTTGATTTTAAAAAGATAAAAATAATCAAAGACTATGTTCCCGGGGTTCCGAGAATATCCTGTAAAGCAAGTGAAATTCAACAGGTGTTTTTTAATGTATTATCCAATGGTGCCCAGGCCATGATGTCATGGGAAGAAGTCCTGGAACCTTGTTTTCAGTTAAAGATATCAAGTGATGAGAGTACGGTCACAATTGAAATCAAAGATAATGGGCCGGGCATGAAAGATGACACCAAAAAGAGGATCTTTGAACCCTTTTTTACCACGAAAAGTGTGGGCGAGGGTACTGGATTGGGTCTGGCGGTTTCCTATTTTATTGTCACTGAAAATCATAAAGGCGGTATAGAGGTCTATTCCAAACCTTTTAAGGGAACAAGTTTTATTATTAAACTGCCGGTTGCCAGAGTATAATTCGTTTTACTATAAAGGGGCACTACCGCTCTGACTCTGAATGCTTGACAATGGAAGTGGTGCCCCTTTTTTTATTTTTTTAAATTATAAATTACATATTTCCCGGGTAGTGAAAACTTTAATGTTTTTTTGTGCAAGAATTTTCAATGCCTTATCATGATCATCAAATCGGAAAATCATGATGGCATTTTCGCATTGGGGATTGGCAAATGCATACATATATTCCACATTGACCTCATTTTCGCAAAGTGGGTCTAAAATGCTATTCAACCCACCGGGCTCATCTTTCACCTCAACGGCCAGGACTTTAGTTCTTCCAACAGTAAATCCTTCTTTTTTCAATGCTTCTTCTGCTTTGTCATTGTCATTGACAATTAAGCGCAGTACACCAAAATCAGTTGTGTCGGCAAGAGATAATGCTCTGATATTGACATTGGCATCTCTTAAGATTGCAGTAACTTCTGCAAGCCGACCTTCCTTGTTTTCAACAAATATGGATATCTGTTCAGCAGACATAGTGTTTCACCCCTTTTGTCTAATAAAGTTCTCCTTTGAACACAGGTTTTCTTTTTTCAAGAAAGGCACGGGTACCTTCTTTTGCATCTTCGCTTGCCATATTAAGGCCAAAGACGTCATTTTCAATTCTGCACCCGGTCTCAAGATCTGTATTAAGACCGTTTTGCATGACTTCCTTTGCAGATCTTAGAGCTACTTTGCCCTTAGAAGCGATAAGGTTCGCAATTTTCAAGACTTCTTCCATGAGCTTGTCAGGCTCAATAACTTTGTTTACAATACCATATTCCAGAGCTGTTTGCGCCTTAATATTTTTTCCTGTAAAGACAAGTTCTTTAGCACGGTTTACGCCTGCACGCCTTGCCAGTCTCTGTGTCCCGCCAAATCCCGGAATTAATCCCAGGTTGATCTCGGGCAGGCCGAAAAGCGCTTTATCAGATGCATAGATAAAATCACACCCTAGGGCAGCTTCGAGACCCCCGCCCAGGGCAAATCCGTTTACAGCAGCAATGACCGGGATGGGCAGATCTTCAATTTTTGAAAAAACCTTTTGCCCTTTTCGGGAAAAACTTTTTCCTTCCAAAGGATTCATTTTTTCAAGTTCTGCAATGTCGGCTCCGGCAACAAATGCTTTGTCTCCTGCACCTGTCAGGATAAGAACTCTTATATCCGTATTTTTTCTTACCTGGTCCAATGCAGTATCCAGGTCATCAAACAGGGCATTGTTAAGCGCATTTAAAGCTTTGGGCCTGTTAAAAAATATGGTTGCAATAGGGGTGTCAACCTCAAGAATAATGTTTTCAAAAGACATGATGTCCTCCTTTAGCATAGGTTATAATTGTCTGGGATTTGTCGCATTTATATATTTTTCAACCCCATCGGTGATGGCGTTGCAAATCGTTGTCTGGTATGAATCACTCATGAGCCTCTTGCATTCTGTTTTGTTAGAGATAAATGCCGTCTCAATCAGGATGGACGGCATCCTGGCACCCAGCAGGACATAAAACGGGGCCTGCTTGACACCTAAATTATTAATCCCTGAATATTTTTTTTTCATTCCATTTACAAAAGCATTCTGTACTACATTGGCAAGCCGTGTGGATTCTTCAATTTTTGCATGCTTCATCAAATCACTTAAGATATATTCAAGGTCTGAAATATTTTTTTTCGATGTTGCATTCTCCCTTGCTGCCACGGCAATGGCCTGTTCATCGGTGGCCAGGTTTAAGATATAGGTTTCAATGCCCTTAAGACGTCTGTTCTTGGCTGCATTACAGTGAAGGGATATAAATATATCCGCTCTTTTTGTGTTTGCAATAGCAGTCCTCTCCTCAAGGCTCAGTTTTTTATCGGTTGACCTTGTTAAGAGTACAGTACATTTTAAACGGTCCCTTAAGGTCACAGCAAGTTTTTTAGCAATTTTTAGAACAATATCTTTTTCCCAGACATTTTTATAATATCCGGGTGCCCCGGGATCAGGGCCGCCATGCCCTGGGTCAATGACAATTTTTCTGACTCCCAATGCAAGCTGCCGTGCAATATCAGACGATTGTAAATTGTCTGTTGTGATTCTTGAAATTTTTTCAGGTTTTTTGGGTTTGCCCGAATCTGCAATGTTTTGACCGGAAGTAGTGACCGGTCTGCCATTAGACCCTTTTCCCCAGACATCAATGATAATTCTGAACGGATCTTTTAAAGAGAATATTTTATAATTTTCAAATGATTTGATATCCACCACAACCCGCACGGTATGGGGCAGGTATTGTCCTGCCCGGGCCTGTTTTAAAAGGTTGTCGTTGATTGTGGTATGCTCGGCAACTCCTTTTCCAAGCCTTGATTGTTCTATATCAATATAGAGGCGTTGAAAGGGCTGATTAATATCAGGATCTTTTTTTAAGAGCCTGTGGGAATAATCTCTTTCAGCATCAGCATTTACGACAATTCTTGTGTATTCCGGATTGGACCAGAACCGAAGATCTGAAATTGTGGTATCCTGTGAAGGACTCTCTTTTGAGAAGTCAGGTTTTATTTCAACTGGTTTTTGATATATGGTTTCGGCATCCTTTGGCTTTTTTTTAACGGCTTTTTCCCGGCTTTTAATAAATTTTTTGATAAGAACATCATTTTTAGTCAGTCTTTTCTTTGATTTGAGGTGCTTAATTTTTTTTGCAGGCCCGGTTGGAGTGATATTTATTGACTTGAGCAAGGATTTGGCACGGCCGGCATAAGCGCTCCCGGGATATTTGTTTCTGAGCCTTGCCAGAAGATCTGCCGCCTGATTTTTATAGGTTTTTTTGCCGGACAATTTAGACAGGGTTAAATAAAGCCGGGATGCTTTATACATGCCTGCAGGTGCCCAGGAGCTTTCAGGGTGAAGCCTGTAGATGATTTCATACTTGCTGATGCAATTGAGCCATTCCGTGATTTTTTTCTGTTTTGCGGGAGAATGTCTAAGCTTTTTGTAACAGGTGTCTGCCATAAGGTATCTTTGTTTTGCTAAGCTTGCAAACCCGCTTGTTGTGAAAACAAAAACGCCTGTGAAAATAATAATGATGAAATATACCGGCAGTATGGATGGCTTGAATTTGAACATATCCTATTTAATACTTCTTTGTTTTAAGTCGTTTAACAAGTTAATCGCTTCAAGGGGAGTAATACTCGAAATATCAATCTTTTCCAACATCTTTTTGATTGATTGTTCATTACTGGTAAATAATTCGGGTTGATTGTCATCTTTTGCTTTTTTCTTTCTAGCCTTGCTTCTGGTTTGTTTTGGCTGTGTTTTGGGAATATCCAAGTTGTTTTTTTGCTCAACGCGAGACAATATATATTTTGCATTGTTAATCACAATGTCCGGGACACCGGCAAGCCTGGCCACCTGGATGCCGTAGCTTTTATTGGTCCCGCCCTTAACAAGCCTTCGCAAAAATACAATATTATCATTGAATTCCTTGACTGCGATATTAAAATTTTTAACCCTGGGTTTGATATCCTCTAATTTTGTTAATTCATGGTAGTGTGTGGCAAAAAGTGTTTTAACTCCAATATTCTTGAGATCATGAAGGTATTCGGCAACTGCCCAGGCAATGCTCATGCCATCGTAGGTGCTGGTTCCCCTTCCTATTTCATCAAGAATAACAAGGCTTTTTTGTGTGGCATTGTTAATGATGTTGGCTGTTTCTTCCATCTCCACCATAAACGTACTCTGGCCTGAAGAGAGATTGTCAAGGGCGCCGACCCGTGTAAATATTCTGTCTACAATGCAGACAGATGCTTTTTGGGCAGGGACAAATGATCCCATCTGGGCCATTAAGACGGTCAGGGCAACCTGTCTTAATACCGTTGATTTGCCTGCCATATTTGGGCCGGTGATTAACAGGATCTGGTTTGCAATGTCATCCATTTCAATGGAATTGGGGACATAGCGTTCACCTGTGATCAGCTTTTCCACCACAGGATGCCGCCCGTCTTCAATTGATATGGTATCTACTTCATTGATGTGGGGTTTTGTATATCCGTTTTCCGATGCTGCCAGGGCAAGTCCCTGGAGCACATCCACCTTTGCAATAAAATTTGCCATCTTAAGAATAAGGGCAGCCTTTGAAATGATCTTGTCCCTTATGGTGCAAAAAATACTGTATTCCAGGGCATTGCGCTTATCTTGTGCATTCAGTATGGTGGACTCAACCTGTTTCATTTCATCGGTAATGAACCTTTCGGCATTTACAAGGGTCTGCTTTCTGATATAATGATCGGGAACCGCAGTTGATTGAGCTTTGGACACTTCGATAAAATAGCCGAATACTTTATTGTATTTGATCTTGAGGGAAGACAGTTTTGTTTTTTCTTTTTGTGTGGCCTCAGCCTTTGCAATCCATGATTTTCCATCCCGCGAAACCAGCAGCAGTTCATCCAGATCCGGATTGTAACCGTCATTAATTAAACCGCCTTCATTGAGCAGATGACCGGCATCTTCCCTGATGGTTTCTTTGATCAGCCCGGCAAGTGAACCAAGCTCTTTTAGAATCATTTCCTGATTTTCAAGATCTTTTCCATTAAGTAAAGGGCTTTTAAACAGGCAAAGTTCCTTAAAAAGGACAGGCAGGTTTTGTAAAGAGTTTTTAAGGGCAATCAAATCCCTGGCATTCCCCTGGCCCATGGAGATTTTACTGCCAAGTCGTTCAAGATCATACACTGATTTTAAGTGGTTGATGATCAATTGATGAATATGGGAAGCCTTTGTGATTTCTTCAATGCAGTCTAAGCGAGAACAAATTTTATCTTTATCAATCAGCGGATATCTGAGCCAGGTCTTGATCAATCTTGAGCCCATAGCAGTAACTGTCCGGTCAAGGACATGAATCAGTGTTCCTTTTTTATCCAATGTCTGTATATTGGCAAGTAATTCAAGATTTTTGCAGGACCTGTCATCAATGACCAGAAAATTTTTCAGATCATAGGGTGAGATTTGGAAAAGATGCTTTGTATCCTGCATCTGTGTGTCCTGAACATAGGATAGGATAGCACCTGCGGCAGAAATGGAAGCCTGAAGATTTTCTATACCGAATCCTTCAAGACTCCTAATTTTAAATTTGTTTAAAAGCCTTTGCCTTGCTTCTTCAACATGAAATTCATCTTTGTTAAGATAGGTGATCTGCCTTGTGCCAAAAGCCTGCCGGATATGTGAATAGAGAGGGTCTTTTTTATAATTGGAAGGCAAAAGGATTTCTTTGGGATCAACCTTTAATGCTTCGTCAATCAGTTCTATTGGAATTTTTGACTGCCTGCTTTCAACCTGGGTGGTTTTAAAAGTTCCGGTTGAGATGTCAAGATAGGCAATGCCTGCGACATCTTTTGTTTTTGACAGGGCTAAAAGAAAGTTGTTGGAGGTTTTGTCCAGTAATTCTTCATTTAAAATCATGCCCGGAGTGATGACCCGGACAACTTGCCTTTTCACCAGCCCTTTGGTTGCCGAAGCATCTTCCATCTGTTCACACACGGCAACCTTGCATCCGGTTTTAATGAGTTTTGCAATATAATTGTCGGCAGCCCTGAAAGGTATCCCGCACATGGGAATGGGCGCGTCATCATTTTTATTTCTGGAGGTCAAGGCAATTTCCAGGATAGATGCCGCCTTTTTTGCATCCGAATGGAACATTTCATAAAAATCTCCCATCCTGTAAAACAAAATTGCATCTTTGTATGATTCTTTGATGGACAGGTATTGCTCCATCATGGGAGTATTTTTTTTTGGACTCATGCGCCGGCTTTGTTTACGCTCAATCAATCAGCAGTATCGGATTTATGATCCTTTTCAATGTTGTTTTCAGGCTGCTCAAGTGCTGCCTGCTCGACAATCGGTTTTTCATCCAGCTCTTTTTTAATATAAGGATCATGCTGAAATACTTCCAGTTCAGTTTTAAAAGTATTGAGCTGTTCTTTAAGAGAAGCAATAGTTGCATCCTTTGCTTTGATTGCTTTATTTAACTTAAAGTTTGCCACAAACCCTTTGACACCGGTCAGGATAAGGCCCAAAAGAAAGCAGATTCCAAAAAAGGCAATATTTTGAAGTTCCGGCAATGTCCAGTTCCAGGAAGCAATTTTAAGATCAAATTTTAATGCTGCGGTTGTCATGAAATAATCAAAATTTTGATAAATTAAGATTCCGAGCAAACCTAAGATAATCAGCCACAAAAGATATTTAATTTTTTTCATTCATCCACTCCATATTCCAGTTTGTATTGTAAACGGTTATGTTTTGGTGATCATAGATCAAATTTTCTTTTTTTTCAATTCTTCTTTTCATAATAAATAGGCTTAAATACTTAAATTTTCAGGCAGTATTCATGAAATATCCGGATTAGAGGAAAACAGGGTGAACCAGATTGACTTCAAGGTTTTGGGAAAACAGGTTCCAGTCCAGATGTTCGGGCTGAACGTCTTTTGAAACCTCAAAACAGGAGAAATGGAGATGGGGCGGTAATTGTGGGTTTTTATGCGTATTGCACACCCTTGCAATAATATCCTGCTTTTGGATGGTATGGCCGATTTTTAATCCCTTTTCAGGGGTGATATGGGCATATACAAAAAGGATACGCCTATTGAAGTTCATCAAATTTTCATGCTCAATCACAAGGGACCGGCCTAGGAAATCATCACAGATATTTAAAATAATCCCGCCATCCATGGCCGGAACCTTAATGGAATCATCAAAGCAATGTATTTCATCCGGATGGGTTCTGTAATAGGTAATGTCTATTCCTTCATGGGCACAATGCCGTAATTGAAAATCCCCCCACCATTTGTCCTTACTTGAAAAAAGCATCCCGCAATGGAACAGCCATTGGACTTTCAGGCCATTTACCGGGTCATCGGCCAGATCATCGGCCTGGCTGTTAACCCGGGAAATAGCCTGAAGATAGTCGGAAAATTTGTTCATTTCAGGGCTTTTAGAATAATTTTATGTCCCATAAGATTAATATCTTCAATAATGGCTTTGACTTCCATGCTTTCTCCCAAAAGGCCTTTTAAAAAAAAGGTATCCTCTCCAGCCGGAGTTATTGCCGCTACATTTTCCATGATCAGTTTTTCATCATCGCCATTTTTTAAATATACATTTGATTCACACATTTTTATTTTCCTTTATCTGTTTGTTTGTCATTCATTACCATTTTTACTCTTAAAGACATATTTTTACAACAATCAATGATTGCCCCACTAAATTTTTTATTCATTGCGCAATTGACAATCAGGGTGTTTTTTAGAAATTGATATCCTGCCTGTTCATGGATATGGCCGCATAACACCATTAATGGCGGGTGGTTTTCGATAAAGCTTCTTAAACCAAAACTGCCGGCACAAAATTTATTGCCAACCTTATCACACACCCCTCTGGGCGGCGGATGAACCACCAGGATTGTCTCCGAAGTGATATTATTCTCTAAGCGCCCAAGGCGTTGAGCCTCGCGAAAACCGATTTTCGAAAGAAATGGCAGGGGGATGGTCCCGTTAAGGCCAAGAAATCGAACATCCTGATATGTGACAGGGGTGTGGTTTAAAAGAGTAGTGTTTTCCTGGTTCTGCAAAAGCCTCTCAACACATTTCAAATCAGAGTTTCCCCTTATACCAAAAATGGGGATGGGGATATCCTTTAACTGATTCAAGATCTTTAAAGGGGAAAAATAATGGGTTAAATCCCCGGCAATGACAAGAATATCAGGGGATTCTTGAAAGATAACATTCTTAATTTTTGCAATTTTTTCAGTCTTCCCGTGAATATCGGCTACAGCATAGATCCGCATTCTTATTTCTTGGAAGGCATGGTAAAGTTTTTAAGACGGAGATACTCTTTTTCAAATGCTTCAAATGCTTCAAATGCCCGGGTGCTGTCGGTAAAATTATTTGTTTTTCCAATATCTTCAAGTGCTTTGGCAGCTTTTGACAAATCATCGGCAATCAGGTTTGCCGACCCGCCTTTAATTGAATGGGCTTCCTGCTTTAAGGCTTCCATATCTTTTACCCAAATTGCCTGTTGGATTTTTGGGATCTGCTTTCCCACATTCTGAATAAATTCATCCAGAACCTCCATTAAAAAAGCCCTGTCATTTCCAAATTCATCCAAAGCCTTTTCAATATTTATGGGATCATTTCCAGCCGGATACTTTTTCTGATCGGTCTTCTGATATTTTTGTTCCAAAGGGTTTGAAAAGGCCCATTTATCAATCATTGAAATAAGGTCATCCCTTTTTAAGGGTTTGGATAGATAATCATCCATGCCGGCCTTAAAGCATTTATCCTTGATACCTGATACTGCATGGGCTGTCATTGCAATGATGGGGATTTTTTTTAGAACAGGACTGGAACCTGACATCTGTTTTTCAAGCTCCCTTATGGCCCGGCAGGCCTCATAACCATCCATTACAGGCATCTGTATATCCATAAGGATCAGATCAAATTTTCTGGTTTTAAATATATCCACAGCCTGTTTGCCGTTGGGGGCAAGGATCATATTAAACCCCGCATTGGTGATATGTTTTTTTGCAATTTTCTGATTGGTGGGATAATCTTCAGCAAGCAGAATCCACAAGCTGCGTCTTTGATCATCGGCAATGGAATGCTTTGTCACAAGCATGTTTGCATCATCAGGTGATTTCTCAATTAATCCAAGAACAGAGCCGATTGTCATTTTAAGCTCATCTCTTCTTATGGGTTTTGACAAATAGCCCTGTATTCCTATCTCTTTACACTTGCGGCTGTCACCCATCATGCCCATGGAGGTCAGTACGATTATCGGTATCTTTTCTAAATCCTTATTCTTCCTGATTTTTGCAGCCAGATCAAAGCCGTTCATGAGCGGCATTTGAAAATCCGTTAGTATCAAATCAAAATCTGTTTTTGATTGAGTCTTCTCAAGTATTTCAAGGGCCTTATTGCCGCTGTTGACAACCAGCGGCTTACAACCGAAAAATTCCAGGTATTTTGAAATAATATACTGGTTTGTCTGGTTGTCATCCACCACCAGTATACTTAAGCCATTCAGATTAATGTCACGCGCCTTTTTATCCGAACCATGACCCTGGTGTTTTGCAAAGCGTGCAGTGAACCAGAATGTGGAACCCTTTTGGAGTTGACTTTTAATTCCGATTTTTCCTTTCATCAACTCCACAAGCTGTTTTGATATGGTGGTTCCAAGCCCGGTTCCTCCGTATTTTCTGGTTGTTGATCCGTCTGCCTGGGAAAAGCTTTCAAAAATTGCAGCCTGTTTTTCTTCAGCAATTCCTATACCGGTATCTTTGACTGAAAATTTCAATACAATATTGTCCTGGTCTTCCTCAATTAATTCACCCCTAATGAAAATTTCACCTTCATGGGTAAATTTCAATGCATTGCCCGCAAGATTTATCAGGATTTGACGAAGTCTCCCGGGATCTCCCTTGATCATGGCAGGAACATCAGGTGCAAGATAGGATATAAGTTCAAGCCCTTTTTTATCGGCCCTGACCGCAAGAGCGGATGCAAGGTCTTCAAAGGTATGGTACAGGTTAAACCCTATTTCTTCCAAATCAAGCTTGCCGGCTTCTATTTTGGAAAAATCCAGCACATCATTAATAACATCTAACAGCGCATCCGCCTCATTGGAAATTGTTTTTAAATAACTTCGCTGTTGATAATCAAGGTCGGAATCCATGATCAGCTCAGTCATACCTATGACCCCGTTGATGGGTGTGCGAATTTCATGGCTCATGTTGGCAAGGAACTGGCTTTTCGCCTTGGTCGCCAGTACTGCCTGCTCTTTTGCCTTATTCAGTTCTTCCTGGGCTTTAATACGCTGGGTAATGTCGGTTAGAAAGGCAAAAGATCCCCGAAATTCATTGTTTTCATCATAAATCGAGGTTGAATCAAGATTGGCATAAAGCTTTTTCTTATTCTTCCTGATAAACGTCAGCTCATATTTACGGTAATTAGTGGTGGTCAGTTTTGAAAACTGTTTCTGCAAGGTTTTCATACTGTTTTTATCGATAAAATCCATGGGCGACCTGCCCAAAAGTTCATGTTCATCATAGCCTAACATCTGGCAGACCGCCTGGTTCACATCCGTGGTCAGCTGGTCATTTCCAATCTGCCAGTATCCAACGGATGTTGTCTCAATCAATCGCCTGTATTTTTCTTCCCTGATTTTCAGTCTGTCCAAAGCCTGCTTTTTTTCTATGGCAATGGCGATGTGGTTAGATACGGATATGAGAATATCCATGTCTTTTTGGGTAAAATAATCAGGATCAGAATAACTTTGGGCGGTGATTAATCCGATGACCCGGTCCTGGATCAAAAGAGGAACACCAAGCCAGACTAGAGGGAACGTTCCGATAATCGTTCCTTTCTCTTTTTTTTTTGATAGCAGTTCCTTTGTAATAAAAAGAGGCTTTTTTCCAAGAATCACTTCACTGGAAAGGGACCCTGCCTTGGAAATATCAGTGATTTCGAGGATACCGTCATCATACTCATCTACATAATAGGGAAGATGGATCATGTCCTGTTTCTCATGATAAATACCAATGTAAAAATTAGGCAGGTGCAGGATTTCATTAAGGCTTTTATAAATTGACGCATAGAGTTCATCAAGGCTGGATGTGGTGTTAACGGCATTGGAAATATCGAAAAGCGTGGCATTGATTTTTTCGGCATAATTTCTTTCATTGGCTTCAATCTGCAGATCAATATTTGCTTTTTCAAGCTGGGAGGTTCTTTTCTCAACCATCTTTTCAAGGTTGTCCCTGTGAAGTGCAAGTTCATCTTCCAATGCTTTTTTTTCAGTTTTGTTTCTTAAAACTCCCCGGAACCCAGTGGCCTGGTTGGAAAAATCCTTCATCAGGGAGATGGACATCTCGCAATATAATCTATGGTTGTTTTTATGAATCAGTTCACAGCCAAATTCCTTTTCAGGCCTGTGGGAAGAATATACAAGTTTGAACAATTCAATTAGGCTTTTTGCAGACTCTTTTGCTACAAATCGGGTATAGCTCATTTGGGTCAGCTCTTTAGCTGAATACCCAAGAAGTTTTGGTAAAACCTCGTTAAAGAAAACAAGATTTCCTTTAAAATCAACTTCATAATAGGCATCTTCTATGTTTTCCAGAATGGTCCTGTATTTTTCTTCGCTCTGCCGTAAATGCTGTTCTGCCCTGGCCCGTTCTTCAAAGGTATTATCCAGATCTTCCTTGATGATATTCAGGGCGTGATGCACTTCTTTTAAGGGATGGTCCTTACTGATGTTGTCTGAAGAAATCCCCTTTTCATCCCAGTTCAGGGACCCGATATGCTTGAGCAGTTCATCCCGGAGTACATCAAGGTTCCCGGTTTGAAATGATCTTTCCGACTGAATATCCAGATGCCTGGCCAGGGGCATAGTTTTAGGAGAAGCATTCTTATGTTTTTCAATAATTTCAAATGCCTGGTTAAAAGTGTCGGCAACAATGACCTTAAACGGGGCAAACATGCGGCTCATGTTGATTACGGTTTTCATTATCTGGTTCAGTCCAAAGATAACCGTTAGTTTGCAGGGGACCTTTTTATTGAATTCTATCAATTTTTTTTTGTATACCTGCCTGGCTTTCCAGGTAGTGCTTTTTAAGTTTTTCCAGTTGGATATCCTGAAATACTCGGTTTTTTGAGAAAGTCCGGTCTCGTTCAGCACTTTTTCATGAAGCCAAAACATTTTATCCATATGTTTTTCTTTTACAATGCCATAGGTATGATTGTACAGGATATCATCACCAATAAGCTCAAAATCTGCTCCGAAATCATCAAAATCAATCCGCCAGTCTTCCCTGGAATATCGTTTTACACCGGTATCCGGGAGCCCTGTTCGAATGCCCTTTGAATTAAGCAGTTCAATGGCATTGGTAATGGCTGTGGTATAGTCATCCACAGCTTTCATGGGAATGGGGGGTTTTTTAAGAAGGATACCCACGTTATATACATTTTTATAGAGCATTGGTGAGTTAAACAGCCAGAAACCGGACAGCCATCCTTCGTCAATTTCTTTTAAGAACAGGCCCGAGTGCTGTATACGGACTTCTTTTGAGGGAATACCGGTGACCTTACTGTTATCACGAATTTCAACATAATGTTTACCCAAAAGCCCTGCTGATTCCAGGTATTTTTTGTGCATTTCGTGAAAAGCAGTTATCCCTTCATAGCTTAAGGGGCCTTGAGGAACTGTATATACGATTCTTTCCCCAATAAGGGAAAAAGTTGAATAATAATCATTATCCAGAAAAACATCGGTCCATTCAGGCTCTGTTATCACCGGCAGTCCGGTTACCGGGCATACATTTTTTGAGTCAGAAAAAGTCTTTTCCATAGCTTATAACCGTTTAACTATTTTTTAGACATTTGCGATCTTTTATACGAATAAAAATTTATAACATAAAAAAATCTAAATAAATACTCTTAATACCTCTATATCACGGCAAATTGATTTCACAAACTTTTTAGCATAAAATTAAAGAGTTAAATGGGTCATACCAAAAAACCAACAAAAAGGTAGAGTATTAATTGAGAATCGTATTGCATCTTTTTTAATAATGGTGGATGTGCTACTGGAAACAATGGCGGTATACCCGTACCAAAGTCCGAAATCTTTTCAAATTGGGTACCTACAAAAGAGAGGCTATTTCGACATCACTCAGCCGAAGGGGGCCATGGCATCTGTCCCGAACTATGGCAATACAGGCCGGTATGACCAACAAAGGGCTATCTGAACAAGGATTATATCTGTTAAAGACCAGCGGGTGAAAATTCATTACCCGGCCACGGCTCGGTAATCTTGGTGAAACGCCCTGTGCGGACCCGCATGCAGGGTGTTGTGGGGGCTGGGGAATTAAAACCCCCGGCTACCCGATTAGCCGTTTTTATCGAATTCTGACGATTCAAGAATAGATAACATATTCTGACGTTCTCTGTTCAAGCTGAGCCTGAGTACATCAGGTCTCGCGTAATGTCCAGCAGGGTCAAAATTTTGACGTTCAGCTCTGATACGTTGATGAGAAATTGTTGCCACAATCATCCGTTCTTCTTCAATGCAAGGTTTAACAACCCATTCTCCATCAGGGCCTGCAATGCAAGATCCCCCGTTTGCCAAAAAAACTGAACTGTTGGCAAGAATCTTGTCCAAATGAGGGATTTCCGCAGGAAAATCGCTTTTCCGCATAAGGCCGGAAGCCGAAACCACGTATGACCGTGCCTCTCTGGCAATAAACTGAGTAATATCGGCTGTGTTATGGATTCCTCCTGGCCACACCGCCACATGGATGTCTTCTCCTTGAGCATAAAGTGCCGCTCGTGCCAAAGGCATCCAATTTTCCCAGCAATTGAGTCCGCCAACAGTAAACGGATCTAATTGATGCACACGCAAACCATGCCCATCGCCCGGTGCCCAGGTGAGTCTTTCCTCATAGGTAGGCATCAGCTTACGATGAATTGACTGGATGGTGCCTTGTGGATCAATGTACACAAGCGAGCAGAACAAACTATGTCCACCTCGATCCACTGCCCGTTCAATACACCCTAGATAGACAGCGATTTCCTTTTGAGCGGCGGTCCGGCAGAGATCACGAAGATGACCGGCCTCAATTTGAACGCCCTGGTCCATATAGTGAGCGTGGATATCCTTTTGGACCTTGGAGTTGAAGAGTGCTCCATTAGTAAGCTCGATCCAAAATGGATATCCTGGTAACAACCCTTCACCGAATACTACAAGCTGACACCCATCATCTCCGGCTAATTTGGTATACTTGATAATCTTATCGAGCGTGCGTTCACGATTAAGCCAGACAGGGGCTATTTGCGCAATTCCGACTTTTATTTCTTCATTGGAATTTCGGCATTGTTCGTTATTCATCTCAGTATATTCCTCCATTAGCATGATGTCTCTTTTTGATTCAAAGCAAAGCTGAGTGGTCGGGGGCTTAATGCCGATATACTCTGCATGATTAATTTTTTTGTTAAAGCTAAAACCTTCAAGAGCCGCTCAGTAACCCCCGATCCCCTTCGGCGACTTGTTCGGTTACGCTGTCATTGAATCATACACTTGCATGGTTGGGTATTCCTGTTTGAGGTAAATAGACTTTAACTTCTTTTTCAATTTTCTTTCCTATCTTGTTTCGAGCAATTTTCATATTGTATCGCACTTGCAGGTTAAGCCAAAATTCTGGTTCTATCCCAAAATATTTACCAAGCCTCAGTGCAGTATCAGCGGTAATTTCTCTTTTACCATGAACAACTTGGCTAACACGATTTGCAGGTACGCAAATGTCTTTTGATAATTGATTTTGAGTGATGTTCATTGGCTTAAGAAATTCTTCTAAAAGAATATCACCCGGTGTGATTGGAGATAATTTTTTTGTCATGATTTCACCCCTTATGGTAATCAACAATTTCTACTGCATTGGCATTTTCTTCTTTCCAAATAAAACAAATGCGCCACTGATTATTGATTCTGATGCTATGTTGACCTTTCCTATTTCCTTTTAATTGTTCAAGCCTGTTTCCTGGCGGAACTCGTAAACTGTTTAATGATACAGCAGCATTTAACACCTCAAGTTTTATTCGTGCCGTCCTAGAAATACTTCTAAATTTTTTTATATCTAAATCATTAAAAAGCTTTTCTGTATCTTTACATTTAAAAGTCTGTATCATATCTTTATGATATGACAAGTTACGTCAACCATCAAGGATTTTCTATTTATTTTCTACTTTGTTTTGTCAAAAGAAACCGAGCGTCCGGCTTCACGGGAAGCCGACGTTTCATCAGGCTTTCCGGTGCAAGCCGTTGTGTACGCCCGGCATGGGCGGGAACCGTGAGGGGCCGTCCGAAGAGCTTGAGCAGAGCGAAAAGCGAGCCGCAGGCGAGAGCGATCAAAGGGAGCGGCAACATGGAGTGCAAAACTATGAGCCGACGAACAGAAACAGCATATAAGGCCCGGGTTGCAGAGTAAGTCAGCACAACATGACAAAGCCTTTGGATTCAGGAGACAGGGTAAATGCTGCGGTTGTGTAGTGACAGTTCACGTTCTTATCCGGGGAGATCTGTTTTGCATGCATTGAGCATCTTTTGCAATAAATCCCGGCCCGGTACTCTTGATTAAACGCCCTGTGCGGACCCGCATGCAGGGTGTTGTGGGGGCT
>JAGLNZ010000308.1 GCA_023139225.1 Desulfobacula sp.
CGGAAACAGACAGGCTGCAGCGTAATAGCTATTGGTAAAAAAAATAAAATGGATATTAACCCCGCACCTTCGATTCTTCTCAGGGAACATGATGAAATGGTATTGATTGGGACAAGCGATGCAGAAAAACGTCTTATGGATATCTATAAATAAAGATCTTCTTTATCTGCTTCTGATATTTTATATCCAACTGCTATGAAAACTAATGCTATAATTGCCTGTATTGCTGTAGTTTTTTTATTTGAATTTCCTTTATTTTTTATTAAAATCAATGTAACTCTTTAATATAGCAAGATGAATATATTGATTTCATTCATAAATTAAATATCATTGTATGACATAATAAATAAGTCTTAGAAATCATTATCCTATCAAAAACATACTTAATTACTACCGATAACTTCTTGAAGTTTCAACAAAGGAATAGGTTTCAATAACTTCAAGCTCATTGAATAATTTTTGAAAAGTTGATTGTCAACAGACAGCACTATCCCATTCTTGGCTAATTTCAATCCTGTTTCTTCAAAAATGATTTTCAATAATACAATCTTACCAAGATGTAATCGTGCCTCTGCCTTATTCGAGCTTTTTATCATCAAAGAAAGCCCGCCTTCTGAGAATTCCTCAAGTAAGCCATATAATGGAATTTTATTGGGCTGTTTATTAGGATCGAGCTTATAAACAGCAACTTTGCCTGAAGCTTTATAACGATTATAATTACGGCGTTCAATTCCTTGATTTTTTATAATATCTTTGATTTCGCCCCTAACATTTTTTTTGCAGAATTGTTCTAATTTTTTATCAAACCCGGCATACTTTTTTACAATATTGTCAAAGTCTTCTCTTTCAAGGTAATGTAAAGTACTTTGCTCTAATGTAATAGCCGAAGTAGTAGCCACACTAATTGGGAAAAAAGTATCGTTCCCTGATACTTCACCAGGAATGATATTTTTCAAAAACATCTCACGACCATTTTTAAAATAAACAACTTTCAGCGTCCCTTGTTCTATGAAAAAAAGTTTATTACTTAATTTGCCTTGCTTAATAATCGTTTTATCAGGGTTTATTTTGATTTTTTTCAAAGCAAAATATAAAGCATTAGCCTCTTCAGTTGTAAATTCATCATAAAGTGTGGCCCATATTTTTTTATGTTTTAAATCAATTGCTTTTGACCTTTCAGTCTCAATTATTTCGCCAGAATTAATAATTTCGTTTAAAGCCATTGAATTTACTTCAATGAGCCTCTCCCTAAGTTTTTCCGCTTTATCAAATTGCTTTTCCCTGGCATAATCAACGATTGTGTTAAAAATAACTTTTACAGCCTTTTCTTTTTGACCTTGATCAACTAATTCATCGATTTGCAATATTTTATCTTCAAATGAAATGATCTTTCTCCCATAATTAATATTTAAAGAATGGATTGTATTGTAGTGTAAGGCAAAATGATTTTTAAATCAAACTCTCAATTATATTGGAAGTTTTTCAATCTGCTCACGATCACTCTGAATGATTTTCATTTAAGGGTTTGAAGTTTTAGGCAATAATGATATATTAGCTGGTTTAAAGAAATCAGGAGTGAAATTTATGAAAATGATCCATAAGGAATATTTAGTTGATAAAATCAAGATTGGATTTATCCGGTTTGTTTTTGAGGGCCATGAAGGTGTGGCAATTGCAACAACACTGGATTCCAAAAAGGGTGTAATCAGGCTTGCAATTGCACCGGATCGCCTTAAAACAGCCAATATGATTGTTGAAGATTTAAAAAAGGATTTTATGTTTAATGAAGTATAGCGGATATGCATATATATATACCATTGGCTGTCAGATGAATGTATACGACTCTGAGAAACTGGCCTCAATACTCAATTCATACGGGTTTGAAAAAACCGATGATATGGAGAAAGCTGATATTGTTGTTTGCAATACCTGTTCGATCCGGCACAAGGCAGAAGAAAAAGCATTTAGTTTTTTAGGCAGGTTTTCAAAAATCAAGAAGAGAAAACCGCAACTGATCACGGTCATGGCAGGCTGCGTGGCCCAGCAGGAGGGTGAAAAAGCCTTTGTTCGCGTTCCGCATCTTGATATTGTCTTGGGTACTCAAGCATTTTCAAGGTTTGGTCACCATATTGATGCTGTTAAGTCCGGCAAAAAAAGAGTGGTGGACACAAAAGATTCACAGGTTATTTATGAATCTTTGCCGGACACATCAGACAACTCCTGTTTTGATGAAAATAAAACCTCCAGATTTGTCACCATTATGCAGGGGTGTGACAATTATTGCACCTATTGTGTGGTCCCCTATGTCCGGGGCAGGGAAAGAAGCCGGTCACCTGAAAATATTGTAGAAGAGATCAGCCTGCTCGCCGGCAATGGCGTCAGGGAGATAACCCTTTTAGGGCAGAACGTTAATTCATACGGGCAAAAAGAAGGCCAGATTTCTTTTCCGCAACTTTTAGGTAAGATCAATGAAATAAACAAAATCCACAGGATTCGATTTGCCACTTCTCACCCCAAGGATCTTTCCATGGATTTGATTTATGCCATCCGGGACCTTGATAAAGTCTGCAATCATCTTCATCTGCCGGTTCAGTCCGGATCAAATAAGATCCTTAAAAAGATGAACAGGGGATATACAAGAGAGAAATACATTAATAGGATTTCTGACTTAAAAAAACAATGCCCTGGTATTGCACTTTCAACGGATATCATTGTAGGGTTCCCCTCTGAAACTGATGAGGATTTTAATGATACAATGAATCTTTTACATGAAATCCAATTTGATTCCATATATGCTTTTGCATATTCTGACCGGTCATCTGCACCCGCAGCAAAATTTTTTGAGCAGATTGATGAAAAACAAAAACGTGAAAGGTTAAATAATCTCTTACAATTACAGGAACATTATACAAAGAAAAAGAATAAAGAATTGATCGGCAAGACATTAGAAATCCTTGTTGAAGGCAAGAGTGTAAAAAAACGGGATGGATTTGAACAAACATCTGGTAAAATGGAACAGATGACAGGACGCAGTGAGTCCAATAAAATCGTGCATTTTCCATCCGAACATGTCAATATGGGCGATATTATCAAAATTAGAATTGAAGATGCATATCCCCATTCATTATGGGGCTACCCCTTGGGAGCGTGAGAGCAAATGAAAAACAAAGCTGTGAAGATCGGACAAAATTCCCTGTGCCCATGCGGAAGCGGGAAAAAATATAAGAATTGCTGTCGAAACAAAAAAATAGAGATCAGTATTAAGGAAGAGTACAAAAGAAAATACGATATCTATTTAAAAGAACCTCATCAGATCGAGGGTATTAGAAAATCCGGAAAGCTTTTAATATCAATTCTCAACCAGGTTGAGAAAATGATCAAACCCGGGCTTAAAACAGAAGACATCAATACTTTAGTTCATGAAGAAACCATTAAGGCCGGGGCGATTCCGGCACCCTTGAATTACAGGGGTTTTCCTAAAAGTGTCTGTGTCTCGGTCAATGAAGTCATCTGCCATGGCATACCCGGCGACCGTGTTTTAAAGGACGGTGATATTGTCAATGTTGATATTACACCCATTCTTGATGGGTATTATTCTGATGCCAGCAAAACCTTTTTTGTGGGCACACCTAGTGAACAAGGCAAAAAAATTGTTAGTGTTGCTGCTGAATCCTTAAAAAGAGGGATACAGACAATCGCTCCAGGCGCAACATTGGGTGATATCGGTTATGCCATTCAAAGTTATGCGGAATCTTGCGGCTGTTCCGTGGTTCGGGAGTTTGTCGGCCACGGTGTAGGTATTGATTTCCATGAGCAGCCCCAGGTTCTTCATTTTGGAACCCGGGGAAAGGGTACCGTCCTTGTTCCCGGTATGGTGTTTACCATTGAGCCCATGATTAATCTTGGTAAAAAGGAACTTCATGTACTTGAAGATAAGTGGACAGCCGTCACAAATGACGGGTCGTTGTCTGCACAGTTTGAGCAGACCTTAGCTGTAACTGAAACCGGATGGGAAAGTCTGACTCCTTATGAGCTTTAAAAGCTTTGGAATTGTCTTTTTTTCATATGCATATATTGCATTTGTGGGTTTAAGT
>JAGLNZ010000309.1 GCA_023139225.1 Desulfobacula sp.
TTACAGCCGGAGAAATTACGATTCTTGCCGACCCGATCCAGATCAATCAGGTAATGATGAATATCTGTATCAATGCCTCCCAGGCAATGGAAGAAACTGACGGTATCCTGGAGATCAATGTTGAAAATATTTCCAGGACAGCAAATTGGGCTATCCGTTATCCTGGCCTGACCGCGGGTGATTATGTCAAAATCACGATAAGCGACACAGGTCCGGGCATCGAGCCTGAAGTCATCGACAGGATATTTGATCCTTATTTTACAACCAAGGAAATCGGAAAAGGCTCGGGTATGGGGCTGGCAGTTGTCCAGGGCATTATTAACAATCACAATGGGACTATTACCGTAGACAGCCAGCCCGGGAAAGGCACTAGTTTTAGTATTCTTTTCCCCATAATCGATGAAAAACCCGAAGCTGAAACAACAATAACGGATGACCTTCCTTGTGGTATTGAAACAATACTTTTTGTGGATGACGAAGAATCCATTGCAGATGTAACCGGACAGATCCTTGAACAGCTTGGATATACGGTTCAAACCCAGACAAGCCCGCAAGACGCATTAAAGCTGTTTCAATCAAAACCCAGCGACTTTGATCTGGTAATTACCGATATGACCATGCCGCAAATGAACGGTATTAAATTATCTGAAAAATTAATGGGCAGCCGTTCTGATATCCCTGTCATTATCTGCACGGGCCACAGCTCCCTCATTGATGAAGAAAAAGCAGGGCAGATAGGGATTGCAGCCTATGTTACGAAACCTGTGTCCATGTCAAAAATTGCAAAAACCATACGAAAAATTTTAGATAAATAAAAAAAATTAACAAAAAAGGACTGTCATGAATTTAGACATTTTTAAAACCATGACCAAAAAAGAGCTTCAAACCTATATTGAGTTTCTTTTATGGAATTACAGGGTCATGGATGCATTCTGGTTCATCAAAATTTCTGAAAAATTTGATCAGCAAACAGCAGAAAAACTCAATGAGCAGGTCTGGGATCATGTGGCAGGCTTTGCTGCCAAAGATCTTGTAAAAAAATTTGATTTTCCTGAAAAAGGCCTTGCCCGATTTGTCCGGGCATTAAAATTGTTTCCCTGGTGTATTCTTGTGGGCTACAATTTTGAGGAAAACAAAGACGAAGTGATCATTACAGTGCCGTCATGCCCTGCCCAACAAGCCCGTATAGAACGCGGCCAGGGAGAATATGTCTGTAAATACATGCACATGAAAGAATTTAGCAGTTTTGCAAAAATGATTGATGAACGCATCAACGTAGAGTGTGTGTTTGCCCCGCCGGACCCGCATCCGGATGATATGTTCTGCAAATGGCGGTTCACCTTGAAAGATTAAGTAGTGTCTGACCGAAAACCTGACAATTATTTCGAGTACAAGGCGGGTTTAAATTTTAACCGGAGGAATACATTGAGTATTTCGAGGATTAAAATTTGAACCCAACGCAGTAATCGGTAAAATTGGCGATTTTCGGTCGGGCACTAAGTAAGATCCCCTTTTCTAACCTTACCAAGGGAAGTCCGGGGAAATTGTGATCTAAAGCTCACCTTTTTGGGCCATTTATATTTTGCAAGCTTGCCATGGCACATGGCAATGACATCTGCTTGTGTCAGGGTTGCACCAGGTGACACGATAACAAAGGCATGTCCTGTTTCACCCCATAACTCATCGGGAACTCCCTTGACAGCCGCATCCTCGATTTTCGGATGAACCTTAAGGATTTTTTCCACTTCAGCAGGATAGACGTTTTCCCCGCCGGAAATATACATATCCCCTGCCCTTCCCACCAGGTAGAAAAACCCGTCCTCATCCATGCGGGCCAGATCCCCTGTATGAAGATACCCGTTTTTAATGGTCTCTTCTGTTTTCACAGGGTCCTGCCAATACTCTTTCATCATAATAGAGCCCCGGACAACGATTTCGCCTATTTCACCCGGCTTTGCCAATTTCCCCCGGTCATCAAGAATAGAGACTTCTGCATGAAAAACAGGCCGTCCCACAGTTCCCGGCTTTTTTAAGGGATCATTTTCAGATGCCCATAACAGGATAGAAGTTTCTGTCTGGCCCATGATCTGGCGGAAGGCAAGACCTGCCTGAGCACATTTTTTGATCAGGCCTTTGGTTAATTTTTCACCGCCCCCGGCACATACCCGCAAAGAGGAAATATCTTTTCTGTTTTCAGGATTTACTTTCAGCAATTCCCTGTATACCGTGGGAACACCAAGAAATTTGGTAACCTGATATTTTTCAATATCCCTGTAAATCATAAGCGGATCAAATTTCCTGTGAAGGACAATGGTCGCCCCTTTATAAAAAATCGGAGCTGCCTGGATAAAAAGGCCGCCTGAATGAAACAGGGGAAGAAAAATCAACATGATATCACTGAAATGAAGCTTGAAAAAAATATCTGCATTTAAACAATTAAAAAAGGTTTTCCTATGGGTTAAAACCGCACCTTTGGGCTTTCCGGTGGTGCCGGATGTATACATTATCACCTGGGGTTCTTCAGGATTGGCAGGCCCAAGGGATCTGGTCAAGAAAGCTCGTTCTCCTTCAAATCTTCTTGTTCCTTCACTAAAATCAAATACTCTTGTATTGAACTTTGCTTTCCCTACCACCGCCACCATCATTGGGGGCAGATAGCTTTCCAGTACAAGGGCATTCACTGTATCGGCAAATCCGTCTCCGTGGACAAAAAGCCTTGGACGGCAATTTTTAATAAAATAATCCAGTTCAACCGATGTAACCCGAAAATTTATGGGAACAAAAATGGCCCCAAGCCTGGAACATGCAAGAAACAGATCAAGAAACTCGGGGCAATTGTTGAGCATCACGGCCACGCGGTCACCTTTTTCAATTCCGATGGACTGGAGCCAGCAGCTTGTCCGGTCAGCCCGAGAGCAAAGCGCCTGATAAGAAATGGTCTGGTCTTCAAATATAATCGCCGGTTTGTCCGGCGTCAGTTCAGCCCAGCGCTGCACCCACCAGGCAATATTCATAGATTTAATCATTTGTCCTCCAAAAACTTTGGTACTGCAACTCTTTGTCCTTTTATTTCCTATTTCTTGCGGAATATCAACCTTTGGGGGTTTATTTTTTTTTATGACCTGTTCTTGACTTCACATTTAAGTTTTCATACAAGCAGGTTATGATCAATCTGAGTTCACAAAATCTTTTTGATATCACGGATATTTCCATGCAGGCAAGCCGGGCAACCGGTATGGATGATTTGCGAAAGCAAGTGACAAGTCTTGTGCACAAAGCCTTTAGATCAACCTCCACTATCTTCTGGCTGACAAATGAAAACAATATAATGATTGATCCTGTCATGCAGGATATACAAAATCAATTTGTGTTACCCTATAAATCCTATTTTTTTAAACAAAACCCGTTTGATCCTTTTAATATATCAGCACTTCAAAGGCCCTCGGTTATCATGGAGCAGCTCATCGGCCTGCCGGATTTTCATAAAACAGAATACTATAATGATTTTTTAAAACCCCAGAATATCCATCGACAGATGGCCATCTATATCCGTCAGGGAAATAAACTTAAAGGTGTGCTCGGCATGCACAGGTCATTAAAAAAAAGTTTTGGAAAAAAATTTCTTTTTATAGGAGATATGATCGCAGGCCAACTGACCGCTGCCTTTGAGAAACTAAGTCTCTTAAAAGA
>JAGLNZ010000031.1 GCA_023139225.1 Desulfobacula sp.
GGCGTACTCACTGTCAGGAACGAAGACTATATCCTTGCAGCAAAATCCATGGGTGTCTCCGATATAATGATAATGCTCAGACATATTTTTCCAAACGCAGTCTACCCGGTATTGGTTATTGCATTTATGGATGCAGGTTCAATTGTTATTACCGCAGCCTTTTTAAGCTTCATAGGGCTGGGTGCCCCTATCGGGTATGCCGACTGGGGACAGATGCTGGCCATGGCAAGAAATTACATTGTCGGGCCTGCGGGTGAACCTTTAAAATACTGGTATACCATTTTTTTCCCCGGAACCGCCATGATCCTGTTTGTTCTCGCCTGGAACCTGTTTGGGGATGCCATCAGGGATGCGTTTGACCCGAAACTGAGAAGAAAATAATAAAAACCATGACAAAAATTTTAAAAATAAAAGACCTTGTTACAAATTTCTACACCTATGAAGGTGTTGTTAAGGCTTTAAATAAAGTATCCTTCCATGTGAACCACGGCGCGACATTCGGTCTGGTCGGAGAATCCGGGTGCGGGAAAAGTGTTACGGTAAGATCGCTGATGCAGATTGTCCAGTCACCCGGGGTTATTGAAGGCGGACAAATCCATTTTTCACCTGATCCTGAAAATGAATCCATAAGCATTGACCTTTTAAAACAGAGTGAAAGCTTTATGCAGGATTTAAGGGGAAACCAGATCTCCATGATTTTCCAGGAGCCCAATGCTGCCCTAAACCCCATTATGACTATTGGTGAACAGATTGGTGAAAGCTATTACTTTCATCGAAAAAGACAGATCATTGAAAAAATCCTGAAACTTGATACAGACCCGAACAATCCTTTTCCTGAAATAAAAGTAAACAGGTTGACAAAGCCATTGTATCATATAGCTTTAAATCACCCTGATTCCTTTTTGTTTAAACTTTTAAAAAAAATCCCTGTTCTTAAAAAATGGGACAATGGCATTTTGCGTACCGCCGTTGAAAAATCCGTTGAACTTCTGGCCACTCTTGGCATTCCCAATCCTGAAAAAATTGTCCATCAATATCCACACAACCTGTCAGGCGGAATGAAACAAAGGGTTGTCATTGCTATTGCCCTGGCATCGGAACCGGTTCTTTTAATTGCTGACGAGGCCACTTCAAATCTGGATGTCACGGTCCAGGCCCAAATTCTGGATCTCTTAAATGAGCTGAAAAAAGATAAAATTATTTCCTCTATTCTTTTAATTACCCATGATCTTGGTGTGGTTGCAGAAACCTGTGACAGGGTCGGTGTAATGTATGCCGGCAACCTTTGTGAAGTGGGCAATGTCCGGCAGATTTTTGATAACCCGAAGCACCCCTACACCAAAGCGTTATTGGCTTCAGTGCCAAAAGTAAAACAAACGGGAGAACTCAACAGTATTGCCGGAAATGTTCCAAATCTTGTAAACCCGCCTTCCGGGTGCAGGTTTCACCCAAGATGCGACCATGTTATGGAAAAATGCAAGCAGGCATTCCCCCCGACATCTCAAATTGATGGAGATCATCATGTGGCATGTTACCTATACAATTAAACATTTGATAAATTAAAATCTTATTATGGAAAAAATCTTAGAGCTAAAAAAATTAAAAAAACACTATCCGATTCTCGGTGGTGTCTTAAGACGTCAGGTAAACTCAGTAAAAGCCCTGGACGGTATTGACCTTACGATAAACAGGGGGGAATGCATTGGTATTGTCGGGGAGTCCGGGTGCGGTAAAACCACCACAGGCAAGGCCATCATTAAACTGCATAAGGCCACAAGCGGAAAAATCATCTATTACCCGAAAGCTGTCTCTTCTCCGGGCATTGATATTACCCGTCTGAGCAGCTCAAAACAAAGGAAAATCGGCTTAACCGGAAAAATGCAGATGGTTTTTCAGGATCCCACAACCTCTCTTAATCCGAGAATGCTCATTAAAAATATTATTGCCGAACCGTTGCGGACCCAAGGCAGGATATCATCCAGGCAACTCCATGAAAAGGTCATAAATCTTCTAAACCTGGTGGGTCTGACCAAGGATCACCTGTTAAGATATCCCCATGAATTTTCAGGCGGACAACGGCAGAGAATTGCTGTGGCACGGGCCATTGCCACCAATCCTGAAATTATCGTTTTAGATGAGCCGACATCTGCCCTGGATGTTTCCGTCCAGGCCCAAATTCTCAATTTATTAAAAAAATTAAAAAATGAATTTAACCTGACTTATATTTTCATCACTCACCATTTGCTGGTTGTTAAATATATCAGCACCCGGATTGTTGTCATGTATCTGGGTAAAATCGTTGAAATAGCAAACACCGAAGCTTTGTTTGCCAATCCTGCGCATCCTTATACGTTTGCACTCTTCTCCGGGATTCCTTCCACCGACGCCAAAGATATTTCAAATCGTATCGTTCTGACAGGTGATGTCCCAAGTCCGATCAATCCGCCCCAGGGTTGCAGATTCCATACAAGATGCCCCTTTGCCATGGATATCTGTAAAAAAAACCTTCCGGATCTTGCACCTGTAAACAATAACAGCCAACACCGGGTTGCATGCCATAGAAGCCGGGAAGTCCCGGATCTGATTCAAGCCACATTTGGCAATACCTAGAATCTTAAAACAATCAATAATAGAAAAAGGATCGTTCTCTTATTTTCCTGTACTTTAGTTTAAAATTATTTAATAATCAGCACATTTAGTCCCCTTTACAGGCATCATAGGAGAATTTTGAATGAATCTTAGGGATGTATGCCCTGACAAACTGCTGACAGCAAAAGAGAGTGTCCAAAAAATAAAAAACGGCTCAAGGGTTTTTATCGGTACGGGATGCGGTGAGCCCCAAAGGCTGATAAAAGCCATGGTAGAAGATTTATCCATTCAGGATATTGTCATCTATCAAATGCTTTCATCCACCCTTTCCAAATATGTTAATGATGAAAACTTTCTTTCAAGATTCTCTATAAAACTGTTTTTCATTTCCGTTTTAATGCGGCAAGCCGCTTTTGAAGGAAAAATCGATTATATTCCTGTTTATTTATCACAGATCCCTGAAATTTTTGAAAACCATGAAATCGGCCTTGATATCGCCCTGATACAAGTCAGTCCACCCGATGATCACGGCTACTGCAGTTTAGGCATTTCAGTCGACATCACCCTTTCCGGGATGAAAAATGCAGACATTGTCATTGCCCAGGTCAATCCTGAAATGCCCAAAACCTGGGGGGACGGTATGGTCCATCTTGATGAAATTGATTATCTTGTGGAGCATAAAGAAGCCATACTGGAATCCCTTCCGGAAATGAAAAACCAGAAAGTCGTTGAAAGAATCGGCCATTATGTCAACAGGCTTGTGGATGACGGGGCGACACTGCAAATTGGATTCGGACATCTGCCCGATGCCGTTGTTCCCTATCTTTCCGACAAAAAAAATCTTGGTATCCACACACAGGTTATCACAGACGGACTTTTACCCTTATTGAAAAAAAAGGTCATCACCAACAAAAAGAAATCATATCTCCAGGACAGGGTTGTTGCATCCCTGTGTATGGGCTCTAAAAAATTATATGACTATGTTGACAACAATCCCATATTTTATTTTAAATCTTCGGAATTTGTAAATGACCCCAATGTGATTGCAAAAAATGATAATCTTATTTCCATCAGTTCTGCCCTTGAGGTGGATCTGACAGGCCAGGTCTGTACGGATTCAAAAGGATATCTTTTTTACAGCGGCATTGGTGATCAGGTTGATTTTATCAGAGGTTCAGCCATGTCAAAGGGTGGTTTTTCCATTATTATTATCCCTTCGACAGCTCAAAATGGCAAAATCTCAAGGATCGTCCCCCATTTAAGTGAAGGTGCCGGTGTGGCAACCACCAGGGGAGATATTGATATTATTGTGACCGAGTACGGCATTGCTGAAATGCGAAGAAAAAGCATCTATCAACGGGTTATGGAACTTGCAAGGATTGCTCACCCGGAATTCAGAAAGGAGCTGATAGAACAAGCCAAAAAAAGACATTACATATTTCCGGATCAGCTTCCGCCAACAACCCAGGATCTTTTATTTCTGGATCAATATCACCATTCACTTAAACTTTCCAATGGAAAAAACGTTGATTTCAGACCCCTTTTACCATCTGACGAATTTGAATCCAGGCATTTTTACTATTCTTTGCAGGACGACTCGATTTACTATAGATTTTTTAACAAACGAAAAGTCTTTTCAAGGGACATGCTTCAAAAACAATGGGCCCAGGTGGATTATCGAAGAAATATGACCATTATCGGACTGATGCAGTTGGGCAAACGAAAACAAATTGTGGCTATTGGTTCTTACGCAAAAGCAGATACTAATTGTGCTGAAGTGGCATTTCTTGTTAAGGAAGAACTCCATGGAATGGGAATTGGATCATATCTTCTTGAAATCCTTGAAACCATAGCAAAGGAAAACAATTACAAACAATTTTCAGCAACCGTTCTGGCTGAAAATCGAAAAATGCTCAACGTTTTCCAAAAAAGATATCCATCTGCAAAATTCTTAAGAAGCGGCAGCGGCGAAGTAGAAGTGGAAATGCCTTTTATTTAAGTTTTTTTTTAAAACTCAGTTCTGAAAAATCCCAGTAAAAATATTCTTTAATCTCTTCATCAACTTCATTTCCCTGTTTGGCAACCTCATTCTGTCTTAATTCTATTCGCCTGATTTTACCGCTGATGGTTTTTGGAACTTCAGGTACAAACTCGATGATTCTTGGAATCTTAAATTTTGGTAAAATGGTGATGGTATGTTTAAATAATTTCAGTGCCAGTTCTCTTGAAGCCTGATAACTCGGATTTAAAATCACATAAGCTTTGACAAGCTGATATCGATTCGGATCAGGCGCACCGATGACTGCCGCTTCCGCCACTGCAGGATGTTCCACAAGGGCACTTTCAACTTCAAAGGGACCGATTCTGTAATCCGAGGATTTAATGACATCATCCGCTCTTCCCACAAACCACCAATACCCGTCTTCATCAAAAGATGCCCGGTCACCGGTATAATAATAATTATCCACAAAAACGGAACTCATTTTTTCAGGACTGCCGATATATTCTGAAAAAAGCCCAATGGCCCGCCACTTATCTAATTTGACCACAATATGGCCCGCCTGGCCTGCTTGTGTAATCTGGTTGCCCTCATTATCAGCCAAAGCCATATCATACATAAACGAAGGAAAGCCAAAAGATCCGGAACGCATTTTTCCCTTCATCCAGGGAGGATTTCCAATCATGACCGTGGATTCAGTCTGACCGTAAACGTCTCTAATCTGTGTTCCGGTATGCTTTTTCCATTTGTCAATCACATCGGGATTCAAGGGTTCACCGGCACTGACGGATTGCTTTAACGAAGACAGGTTAAAAGAGTCAAGATTCATATTAGCAAACGTTCTCCAGGCGGTAGGAGGTGCACAAAATGTTGTCACTTCATGCCTTGAAATGGCATCAAGATATTGTTCTCCATCCAAAAATGAAAATTTAAACGCGGTTGTAGTGGCACCAACATTAAAGGGGGCAAAAAAGCTGGACCATGCCCATTTTGCCCATCCGGGTGCACTCAGGTTATGATGGACATCATCAGGCCTTATGCCAATCATCACCGTGGTTGACAAATGTCCTATTGGGTATGACACTGCCGTGTGTCCGACCCTTTTGGGAGGTCCGGTTGTTCCCGAGGTGAAAAAGCAGAAAAGGATATCATCGGATCTTGTCTTTGCACTCCCGGCTTCAATGGATTCATTTTCAATCGCATCAAATGATACCCAGCCTGTCTTTTGCCCTAAAACAAGTTTAAGCTTTGGCTCAATACCTGTTTCTTCCAGAGCGTTATCAATCAGGCAGGCAGAATCCTCGTCAGCCATGATAACCTTGGGGGAATATGTTTCAAACCGGAATTCCAATTCTCTTTGCGTCATTGTGGTTGCCGTTGGAACACCGACCATTCCCGCCTTAATGCAGGCAAGTCCCGCAAACCAGTTTTCTGGTAAGACAGGGCTCATCATATAAAAATTATCCCCTTTTTCAAGACCTGATTTATGAATAAGGTTTATCAGTTGATTTGCCTTTTGTGATAAGGTTTTGTACGAATAAGTTTTCGTCTTAAGCGTATCAATATCTGTCCATATTAAAGCAATTTTATCCGGATTTTCTTTGACATGAAGATCTTCAAATATTTGGGATGTCCAGTTAAAATATTCGGGAAGTTCCATGGTATTGATCTTGGTAAATAATTTTTTAGCACTATTTTCCTTGTCTAAGGTTTCGTCCATCATATTGATCCGGATAACCTCTTTGAAAAGTTCCTTCATACCTTTAAAACACTCCTTGCAATCTGTTTTATTGTTTTATATAAGCTAAGACCAAAACACTTGATTGTATAATTTATCACCACAATGTTTGTCAAAGTTTTTTTCGAATTTTTATAATAAAATATTAACCAAAACAAACCGTTGTTTATGAAAAAAGGCCATACCACAATAATACTTGCCCCTCTTCAGGGTTTTACAGATGTGACCTATCGAAATGTATTTTCAGATCATTTCTCAGGTGTGGATGAGGCTGTTGCTCCTTTTATTTCAACCATGGGCCAGATGCGGTTAAAGCCAACCAGAATAAAAGATGTGGACCCCGAACAAAATAAAAAACTTTTTGTGGTCCCTCAAATCCTTGGAAATGTTGCCAAAGACTTTATATTTCTTGCCGATCACCTTTATCAGATAGGGCATAAAAAAATAAACTGGAACCTTGGCTGCCCCCATTCAAAAATTGCAAAAAAAAAGAGAGGCTCGGGGCTTTTAATGTATCCTGAAAAAATTGATGCTTTTCTGGATATTGTTATCCCAAAAATTTCAAACAGCCTTTCCATAAAATTAAGGTTGGGCAGAAAATCAAAAAATGAAATTTTCAAGGTCTTACCTGTTCTGGATAAATACCCCTTGGATGAAATCATTCTTCACCCCAGAACCGGGATACAGATGTATGAGGGGACATCAGATCATGACGCCTTTGGCAAAGCCTTATTCAACAGCCGGCATAAATTCACATATAACGGTGATATAACCGATTTAAATTCCTTTCATGCTGTTCAAAAAAAATACCCCGGTATTCAGCGGTTCATGATTGGCCGGGGACTTTTATCAAATCCGTTTCTCGCAGAAAAAATAAAAGATATTCAGGTAAATAAAAATCAAATTGAACGATTAAAAGATTTCCATGATGACCTTTTTGAAAGCTATCAAAAAATATTCTCGGGCCCGGCTCATTTAACCGGACGGATGAAAGGCTTCTGGAGTTACCTTGGCCCATCTTTCAAGGAAAGCAGCAAATCGCTTAAAAACATATTAAAAACTAACTCTATCGCCAAATATCAAAGCATGGTGGAGAAATTTTTCAAAAATAACTCCGGATTTATCGAATAAATAGGGGTTTTTACCTATTGAATTGTCATTGATTTTTTTATTATACATATACAGTCATTAAAATTATATGGTGTAGAATAATAATATGGAGATAATAAGTGAATAAGCTTAAATTGATTGATATGCTCAAGGACAGATGTTCGCTGACCCAAAATGAAGCAATGAATGTCGTAAACTTATTTTTTTCACAAATGGCAAATGCCCTGGCAAAGGGGGACCGGGTCGAACTTCGAGGATTATGGTCATTTCATTTAAAAGACTATAAATCCTATACCGGCAGAAATCCGAAAACCGGAAAAATTGTTCGGGTTGCCCCGAAAAAACTTCCCTTCTTTAAATGCGGCAAAGACTTAAAAGCGAGGGTCGATTTCCCGCCCAATTAATCATATCTGCCTGATCTTTCCCGCATTTTTAATTCAGGGATAAAATCAACACTTGCATATTAATATTTTTAATTTAATATATTAAGTAAGATATAGAATCTGTTATTTTTTTAATTCACAGATGTACTGGAGTAATGATAATGGTTCAACCAACAAAAAATATCCTTTTTTCATCTGATCTTTCTGTTAATATGAGCCAGGTTTTTGAACATGCTGCAGCTTTGGCCATCTGCCATAATGCCAATATTATTGTCCTTCATGTAATGGAAGAAAGCCCTGGTTCCGAAAAAAGAATCCGCATGGCATTTGGTGAAGAATTATATAAAAATTTAAAATCCGAGCATAAAGACGGGGCAAGAAATATCCTGTCGGGAAAAAATATTGATGCCTTAAAAATCCGCCAGGCCATTGCCGGTTTTTTTGAAGGGGCTCAACAAAACAAAGAACCATCTGAGAATAATTCCCTCATTAAAAAAATTCTGGTGGCAGAAGGACGCTCCATTGCCGATGAAATCGCCTCAACTGCCGCAGAAGAAGGATGTGACTTGATTGTCATGGGCTGTAAACAACAGGGGCTTCTGGCCGAAGCCATGGGTAACCATGTGATCAGGAAGGTGTTGAAAAGATCCGGGGTTCCGGTTTTTATTGTTCCTTTTAATGAAAAATAGGTCTTACCGAAGGCAGATCTTTTTTATATGTTCCAGGTATTGGCCCATACCTCTAAAAAAAATATCATTATGATTTGCCCCTTTGATCTCTAAAAGTATTTTATCGCTTGAAGCACACGCATCAAAGAGAGCCTGACCATCTGAAAACGGAATAATGTGGTCAAATTGAGCATGGATCACAAGACAGGGTTTTGAAAATGTCCTAATTTTATCGATATTGTCAAAGCCCTGTTCTTCCTTAAACCCGATACTTTGAGGATTAATCCCAAGTTTCTCCAGCAATGGTGCAGCCAGAGCAAATCCGCTTTCAATAATCAAACACTTAAAATCATTTGCCCGTGTGCTGCAAAGTTCAATTGCAGAGGCACTGCCCAAAGATCTTCCCATAACACTTAAAGGGCCGGTCAGTTTCATGTTTGCCATATACCCTAGAACAAAATCAAAAATCATATGGCAATCCTTGATCATGGATGTGACGGACGGGGTGCCTGTAGATCTTCCATATCCCCTGTAATCCACCGCAAAAAAATTTAAGCCCATATCATTATACAGACATCCGAAATCATCATAATCCGATACAATTTCTCCGTTGCCATGAAAAAAAAGAACCACGGGTGCATCATCCTTTACAAAATGAAATGACGCCCCCACATAAATACCTTCATCAACCGGAATCATTATGTCATCCCGATTATTTTCAGGCGGTCTTACATCATCTTCAAGTCTTGGATGAAAAAGATGCCTTAAGACCCGGGGCTGATCTAAAACCGATAAGTTTTTCTTGCTCTGTTGTGCCATGCAATCCTCCTTGCCGTCAAAATCATCCTTCAGCTTCGCTCTTTGCCCCTGGCAAAGGTTATAAATATCCCAAAAGTTGAAATAATAGCCCCCATAGCCATTGTTCGCTTAAAACTGATCATAAAGAAAGGCTCCATTTCTGCCAGATAATTTTCAAGACTTGCGCCGCTTGTAAGGCTTGAAAAAGAACTTGTAAAAATCAATCCTGCCGTTGCTACTCCAATCACCATCCCAAGGTTTCTGGCCGTTGCCACAGATCCAGAGGCTATTCCGCGTCTTGGCAATGGCACACAACTCATGATGGCTGTATTGTTGGGAGACACATAAAGTGCCGTTCCAATCCCGGCAAGGGCAATCCGCCACAAAATTGATACAACACCCATGGACGGATGGATATACATTAATGACACCAGAGACAATGTCAAAACACTCATGCCCATCATGCATAAACGCCTTGAACCAAACGTATCATACAGTATCCC
>JAGLNZ010000310.1 GCA_023139225.1 Desulfobacula sp.
AAGACACCTTAAACACCCTGATCATGTCCTTGAGCGTGGATGCAAGACCGGACAGATCCGTGGCACTCTTTTTGGTCATAGCACTTCGTTGTGACATTTTTTCTGTAATAGTGGTCACACCGGCAATATCTTTTGCAATTTCAGATGACACTTGAGAACTCTGGGCAACATTCTCGTTAACTTCGCTAATGCCGGTGGATGCCTGTCCAATATTCAAGGCGACTTCCGTAGCAATGGCAGACTGTTCTTCTATGGCAGCGGCAATTGTGTCAACAGTTTCATTCACATCTAAAATAACCTCTGATATTTTAACAACATCCTGAACCGTATCATCAGTCGAACTTTGTATACCGGATATTTTTTCATGAATATCCAGGGTGGCTTTAGCAGTCTGACCGGCAAGGCTCTTGATCTCACTTGCAACAACAGCAAACCCTTTTCCTGCCTCGCCCGCCCTTGCAGCCTCAATGGTGGCATTCAATGCCAGAAGGTTGGTCTGTTCTGCAATATCCGTAATCACTTCGGTTACTTTGGAAATATCCCTGGCAGCTTTCCCTAAAAATTCCACCCTTGCGGATGCACTTTTAACCTGGTCTGTTGCATTTTTTGAAATCATCTTGGCTTTTTCGCAGTTTAACGCCACTTCACCCAAAGAGCCCTGCATCTGAGAGGCAGAATCGGCAACCATGCCGACATTGGTGGCTGCCTGTTCGCTGGCTGTAGCCACAGTATTCATATTGGCACTCATTTCCTCGGAGGCTGCTGCAACACTGACAGCTCTCTCTGAGAGCTCCTGTGCACCATCAGACATCTTGCCTGAAACCGACATCATATCCCCTGATGCTGTGTTCACTGTCTCGGCATTAGCCCTGACATCAACAATAATATTGTTAAGCCTGGCAATAAAGGCATTAAACCATGTTGCCAGCTCTCCGATCTCATCATAGCGTTTTTTGGGCAACCGTTTTGTCAGATCCCCTTCTCCTGTAGCGATCTCCTTTAAGCTGCCGGTAACCTCAATAATGGGATTGGCAACCATCAGCTTAAGGCCATAGGCCAGAACAATCACCAGAACAACCACCAGGCTGATAAGAGCGATCCCCTGTTTTAAAAATGAAGAGTTCAGACGCTTATCTATAATACTGCTGAACAATGCAATCTCTTTTTTAACCTTTGCCTTGTCCTTGTCGATCAGCCTTGCAACCAGTTTGTCAGTGTAATATATTTGAACGCTTCCGGTTAATTCTTCACCTTGAAATGAATCTTTTTTAAAGGAAAAATTTTCATCAAGAACAATGTCATCGGGCAGCTTAGCAGCTGTTTTAACCCCATTATTCACCCAGAGTGCTGCAAAGGGTGAACCTTGTGCATCCAGCATTTTAATGGCCAGAATTTCCGGCATATCCATATAGCCTTTAAATACTTTCTGGGCGCCGTCAGCATTAAAATCGTACATAAACGTTGATGCCATGCCGGAAATAATGCCGGTACTCAGCCGGTATTTCTTTTTCAGGATTTCTTTTTGCTGCACACCATAATTTTCAATTGTCTGTTCTGTTTTTGTGATATGGGTATCAATGATAAAATCAATAAGGCTATTTTCCATATTCAGAAATACAATTGCAGTTACGGACAGAAGTATGAGTATCAAGAGGCCGCTGAAAAGGGACATTCTTGCGGATATCCCAAATTTTATCTTGTCTGAAGCTTTGCTTCCCATAATATACCTTTTCTCAAATAATAAAAGCCGTTAAAACTTTGGCATTCACAAGGCAACGCGGACCGCCACAAAGGCGGTCACGCTGCTTATTTGAATTGCATATAAAAAATAAATCCGTCTATGTTTTACGGCTGCCAGTTGTCATAGGGACTATCAAGGGGAGCCATGATTTTATCAAAATCCCCCTTTACCCGAAGTTTACCAATGTATTTGGATAAAAACTGATCTGTATCACCACCCTGCCCGTCTTTTGGAAGGATGATTTTTACATCATAGACTTTATACAGGTCCCGTTGAATATGGGTCAGGTTATTTTTTTTGATAAGGGGATCAGTGGCAGAATCTGCAAAAATAAGGGCATCAATCCTTCCGGCATTCACTTTTTTCAGGCTTTGTTCCAGGCTTGGTGAACCCTTGACACTGAAATCAAAATACTGGGTATGGGCGATGTCTGTTTCCACTTTTGCCATACGAAGCTTGTCTTTGGTTATATTACTGCCCTTTTTTGTATACAAAACAAAATTAACATGGAAAATGGTTTCCGTTGAATAGGCATAATCCAAAGCGGACGGGTTTATTTCGGGAATAGCAATCAGCGGCATATGAAAATCAGCTTTTCCTACTTTTACATTATTCATGGAACGTGCAAAAGGTTCAACAACAAGACTGATGTCCTTACCGGATTCCAAGGAGATCGCCTTGACAAGATCAACCAGGACACCTTTATCAGAATTCTCTGCAGAGACCGGCATTTCTGCCAGACTGGCCCTATAGTCTGCGGCATGAACATTTATTAGCGTGATACATAATACAGCAATACTCGATAAAATAGTTTTCAACATCAATTTCTTCATACAGCCTCCATCTCTTTTCTAATTGTGGTTCAGTAAAATGTAGTGATTTAAGTCTCTGGAATATCTTTGAGAAATTTATCAACAATTTCTGCGATATCAAAGGCTCTTGTATCTTCTGTATATTTTTTTACACCATCGGTTAACATCAGCAGGCAGAAAGGACAGGCAACAGCAATGGTATCAGCATTTGTATCAAGTGCTTCACGCGCTCGTTCCTGGTTAATTCTTGTTCCGGTTTCTTCTGCCCAGTAATTGCCGCCGCCGCCGCCACAGCAAAAACTTTCATTTTTATTTCTGGACATTTCAACAAGATTTCCAACACAAGAAATTACTTTTCTCGGGTCTTCATACAACCCGTTCCTGCGGCCCAGATAACACGGGTCATGATAAGTAATACGCCCGCCGGTCTTCTTGGTATCAAGATTCAGTTTTCCTTCATCAATGAGCATTTTAATAAATGCAGCATGGGGTATGACCTCATATTCACCCCCTAATTTGGGATAATGCCGGGTAAAACTATTATAACAATGCGGGCACATGGTGATTATTTTTTGAATGCCAAGGGATGAGAAATCCTCAATATTCTGCTGGGCGATTTCAGCGAATAAAAACTCATTTCCCATCTGCTTGGCAGGATCTCCGGTACAGCGTGAATCTTCAAGAATCCCAAATGAAACATTGGCTTTTTGTAAAATATTTACCATGGCTCTTCCGATATTCCATGCCCGCTGTTCATAAGTGATGGAACAGCCTATCCAGAGAAGATACTGGGTCTTGCCCGGTTCAAAAACCGGGACTTCAAGATCTTTGCGCCATTCCGCCGCACCTGAAGGCGTACCGAAAAAAGGATGGGACCGCTGCTCAAGACTGGAGACAGCTTTTCCCATGAGTTCGGGAATCTGCCCCTGCTCCATTACCAGGTTCTGCCGGAACCTCATGATGGTTTTGGGCTGATTGATACTCACAGGGCAGACCTCCATACAGGCGGCACAGGTTGTACAATTAAAAATGGCCTCCATGGACATTGAATCAATCACTGTCTCATCCATTTCAGTGTTGTTAAGCTTCTGCGCCATGGTCACAATGACGCCTTTAGGGGACAAAGGTTTTTCGGTATTATGTGCCGGGCAGACTTCCTGGCATCGCCCGCACCATAAGCAGCTTGAAAAATCCAGAAACCGTTTTCGCGTAAAATCAGACAACTTGTCCGCCCCTAAAGCCGGAAGCTCCTCTGCATCTTCATCATCAAAAGCAGAAAAGTCCATCACCCCCATTTTTACTCCCGGCGACGGATCGGCAAATCCACAATTAACCGGTGCAAGTATAATATGAACAAGGGGTGAAAATGGGATATAGGCGATAAAAAAAAGCGCCAAAAGGCCATGAACCCACCAGGTCATGGTGTGTATCTGAAGGGCATTGGCCTTGCCGATGATACTTGAAGCAAAGAAATTTCCCACAAAAGCACCGGTTTCAAGGTTACCGGCCGAAAGCCTGGCCCCTTCCATAACAAAACCGGTTATGATGACAAACCCTAAAAGACTGCCGACAAGAACAAAACCCTTTCTTGCCTCTGGCATCTTAAGGCGTTCCGGCATGAACAGTCTTCTTAAAAGAAAAAAAACAACACCTATAAGTACCAGAAGCCCGGCCAGATCAAGTAAAAATGCCATAAACCAGCGATTAAAAGCCCCATTAAAAACCGGCAGGCCAAAAACAATATTCAATATGACAAGATTTGTCCCGACAAAAAGGGTTACCATTCCCCAGAATAAACAACCGTGGGCAATACCGGAAGCAGGTCTCCTGTAAATTTTAGCGTTTAAAATTCCTTTGACAAAAAAAGCTGCCGGATGAAAGGTCCCGATTCCCTGAAACATGCTGGTAATTGAAGGAATTACCCTGAGCCTGCCCTTTTTTATACCTTGCCATTGCAGATATAGACCGTAAAGAAAAATAAGGATGACCGGAATTGCCAGCAGATCAATGATGACACCGTAATTGATATTCCAGTAGGGAATACGGGCCGCCATTTACCTATCCTCCATAATAGCCTGGGTTAATACCGGGACTATTTTCTTATAATCACAGACAATCCCGAATCTGGCACGGTTGAAAATATTGGCATCTTCATCCTTATTAATGGCCACCACACATTTTGAATTGGCTATTCCCGCAAGGTGCTGGCTGGCACCGGATATCCCAACGGCAAAGTAAACGCTGGGAGCAACAATCTTGCCGGTCTGACCGATCTGTTTGGTTGGAGATGCCCATCCTTCATCAACGGCACCCCTTGAAGCTCCCACAGCGCCATTGAACTGGTCTGCCATATGCTGAAGCATGGTAAAATTATCAGAAACACCGATTCCCCTGCCTCCTGACACAATAACATCTGCATCTTCCAAGGGTATCCCTTCTGTCTGCTCATGTTTTTCAGCAACAAGTTTCACTTTTTGCTCAATAGAATCAAGAAGGACAGACTCAGTTGTTCCCTCAAGTTTGGCAGTTTCAAAATACTTGCGGCGGATGGTCAATATGGCAGGAGTTGATTCCAACTTTTGTTTTATTATTGCCTTGCCGCCATACACCGGGCGTTCTATTACCATATCCGGATGAACAAAAGTCACTTCCGTGACCACAGGGGCTGACAAAGCCACACTCAATGGCCCGGCCAGGCCGGTTCCCAGAGTTGAAACACTCATCAGGATGACATCATAATTCTCCTGTTTAATTATGGCTGTAACACTTGATACAAGATTTGCAGCCACAGTCTTATCCGTCTGCCATGCCTTGCCAAATAATCCGGGTATCTGCCCTTCACCCAATGCAATAATGTCCGGGATATCGCAAAACAGCCTGCTCACGGTCATTAATTCACCAATTTTTTTGGGATCAATATTTTCTATGATAAGTGTTTTCATATATACCTCTCCTCGGACAATCTCGTCAGTAATGACTTTACTGCTTCGTTAGGATCTTGTGCATCAATAAATTCACAAACCGATTCTATTTTTGGAATCTCAACACTAATTTCCTGCAAAGGCATTTTGCCTTGTTCTATTCCGTTAAGTTTTATGACCGGTTTTTTCTTTGCAGCAAATATGGCTCGCACAGCCGGTATTCTGGGTACATTTTCCGGTATGCTTGTGATGGACAATACACCCGGACCCTGGAACTCAAGTTCGCGTTGTCCTGTGGCAGTCATCTGACTGACTGTCCAATCACCATTTTTATAGTCAATATACCCGACCTGGGGGATAAAGGCGGTTCCAAGCATCTGGGCTAAAATTCCAGGGACAACTCCCCTGTCCATGTCCGCAGACTGCTGGCCTGCGAGAATAAGATCAACATCCTCTAAGTTGTCTATTGCCTGCTTAAGATTTTGAGCAATAATACCTGCATCATCAGATGTCCCTTTTACCAGCACCAGCTTATCGGCTCCCATTGCCACACCTTTTCTTAAGAACTGGATATCGCTTTCAAGCCCATAGGAAATAATGGTCAAAGAAGAGGATGTTTTACCTTTAAGCTGTATCCCTGTTTCAATGGCATTTTCATCATAAAGCCCCAGCATTCTTGAAAACCGTTCATGAGCCCGGTTGTTTGACAATTCAAAATCCATGGACGGCACTTCATAATCCGGGACAACCTTTGCTAATACCGCAATATGCATTTTTATACTCCTTTATCTATCTACCCTTCCATTGAGGCGCTCTTTTCTCTGCAAATGCTGCAAAGCCCTCTTTTCTGTCTTCTGTATCGCGCAAGGCTCCCCACAACAGGTGTGAGAATGCAATACCATGTTCCAGCGGCATTTCAAGTCCCATAATTACGGCCTGCTTTGCCGCCTTCACACTTAAGGGTGCATTGCCTGCAATTTTTAAGGCCAGTTTTTTGGCAAAACCCATGAGTTCGCCCGGTTCAACCACATCACTGATGAGTCCCACCCTGTGAGCTTCTTTGGCATCAATCATCTCTCCGGTCAACAGCATTTTCATTGCAACGGCCTGGGGAATGGCTCTTGGCATACATTGGGTACCGTTTAAGCCGGCAAGACTGGCCACTTTGACTTCTGTCAGTCCGAATTTTGCATTGGAGCTTGCTATCCTTAAATCACATGCCAATGCCATTTCAAGGCCGCCGCCCACGGCATACCCGTTTATGGCGCAGATGAGCGGTTTCCACATTTTCATATGGGGAACAATGGGCTGACCCTCCCTTAACCAAATGGATGCCATGCATTCATCCGGCGGAGGTGTCTTTTTCATATCCGTACCCGTACAAAAAGACTTTTCTCCGGCACCTGTCAGCACGGAAACACGGATATCATCATCCTTTATTACTTCAGCCCAGATTTCAGCCAGTCGTGTAACAGATTCCGGATCAAGTGAATTCATGGCGTTGGGCCTGTTCAGTGTTATAGTTGCAACGTGATCTTCTTTTGTAAATTCTACTCCCATTATGACAACTCCTTTAAGCTCCGGTCCTACCGGCAGTTGTGTTAATCTTGTTCAACAGTTATTACATAATCTTCTTCTTCAGTCACAATAAATGGATTATAGGGTTTTTTATCCCGCAAAAGCTGTCTTGCAATGGTCCATCTATGAATTTCATTGGGACCTTCAAGGACTCGCCAGATCCTGACCATCCTTGCTACGTATTCAATGCCAAGTTCCTTTGAAAGGCCGACACCGCCATGGAGCTGCATTGCCCTGTCAGCAACATTGGAAAGCATCTCAGTTGCTGCAACCTTTATAGTTGATCCTTCTATTCTCAAATCCGTGAGTCCCTGATCAGACTTCCAGGCGGCATAATATAATCTGAGACGAACCGCCTCAAGCTCCATGGTGGAATCCGCGATCCAGTTCTGAACGCTCTGGCGCGTTGCCAAAGGCTTGCCAAACGTCACCCTTGTATTTGCCTGGTCAATCATCATCTGGATAATACGTTCAGCCATTCCAGTACAACGGGATGCAAGCTCAATCCTTCTCACACCAAATCGATTCTGAAGGGGAATAAATGCTTTTCCCACTTCTCCCAAAACAGCATTATCACCCACTTCAACTTCATCGAGAATCAGTTCCCATGTGGGCATGGCACCAATAACAGGAATTTCTTTTCCCACTCTTACACCCGGATGATCTTTATCAATTAAAAATGCCGTGAATTTTTCCTTGCTTGACGCTTCCTTATCAGTAACAGCAATCAGGATAAAAAAAACATTATCTTTATCACATTTACTGATAAAAGTTTTTGTCCCGTTTATCAGCCACCCGTCCCCTTTTCGAACAGCCATTGTTTTTAACCCGCTCACGTCTGATCCTGCATCAGCCTCTGTAACAGCCATGGCAGAATCAAGCTCGCGATTACAATAGGGGATAAAATACCTTTCACGCTGGTCACCGGCACAGCAGGCATCCAGGTAATAAAGATTCGGGGCATCCGGGGGAAGCATAAAGCCGTGGGGTGAAAATCCCACATAACTTTTACAAAGCTCTTCCATAACCAATGTCTTTGCCATCATGCCAAGACCCTGGCCGCCAAATTTTTCATCCACTTCAATGCCCCAGAACCCCAGCTCTTTGGTAATGGCATAGAGCCGTTCCGAATCTTCTTTTGGAATAAGAGGACCCGGTTCGGTCCATAAACTCATATCACGTTCAAGCAGTGTTTTTTCCAAAGGCAGAAGTTCGCGTTTCACAAACTCTCTCATGGCTTGTTTTAACATCATATATTCTTCAGATATTCCAAAATCCATATTCACTCTCTTTTTTAAATTTTAAAAAATATTATAAAAATTTTCTTTTCTATCAAACAAGTACATCCATTGCCTTAAGTTGTTCAAGTTCTTCGCTGGTATATCCTAAAAACCCGGTCAAGACCTCATCGGTATGCTCACCTAAAAGCGGTGCTGCTTTTTTCATTTCAATGGGGGTTTCGGAAAACATGATGGGCGCCCTATTATACAGGGTCCTGCCCACCACAGAATGATCAAGATAAGACCAGAAGTCGCGTTCAATAAGATGCTCATCTTCTACAGCAGCCCTGGCATCATTTACAACCCCCGCGTTCACACCTTTATCCAGCAATTGCTTCATCAGCTTTGGTGCATATTTATCCTTTGTCCAGTCTTCAACATATGTGTTAAGCTCGTCTTCATTTTCTTTTCTGGCCGAAAGACTGGCAAATTTTTCATCTTTTGCCCATAAAGGATCTCCCATCACTTCTTGCAGTCCCAGCCATTCATCATCCGTAAAAACTGCAATGGCCAGCCATTTTCTATATCCGAGTGTTTCATAGACGCCATGGGGAGCTGCATCGGGATCAGAGCACCCCAGTGGCCCCATGATTTCTCCATTTGCTGCATATACCATGCTGTCAACCGGTTTCATTGCAATGGCCGATTCAAGCTGGGAGACTTCAACGGTTTGCCCCTGTCCTGTTTTTTCCCGCTGGAGCAGGGCAGCCATGATGCCAAAAAGCGTATGGGTTGGAACCATGACATGATCCGTGTAATTGGTGCCGGTTCCAAAGGGGCTTTCACCCGGCATACAGGCCTGTGCCGTCAATCCGCAAAGCGCATTCAGATTCACCCCGAATCCCATAAAGGATTTATGGGGCCCGTCTGTTCCCTGCAGGCTCATTGTCACATAGATGATACGGGGATTGATCTTTTTTACATCTTCATACCCGAGATTCCATTTTTCCATCTGCCCGACACGAAAATTATTGATAATGATATCACTTCTTTTAATCAACCGGATGACCACATCCCGCGCTTTGGGTTGCCGCATGTTCAAGGAAATGCATTTCTTGTTGGGATTCCTGTTTGCAAAATATCCGCTTCGTTCAAGCCCGTCGGCAATTCCGTCTTTAAATGGCCCGCCTTTTCTCAAAATATCGGGTCGTTTCATACTTTCAATCTTAATGACCTCAGCACCGCACTGGCCCAGAACGTTTGTGGTAATGGGACCTGCCCCCACCCAGGAAAAATCGCAGACAACAAGCCCTTCCAATGCTTTTTCAAAATTAGACATAAACAATTCCCTCCTTTGAAAAAACACCAATCTGTTCTTTTGTATAATTTAAATCCTCTAATATCTGAGCAGTATGCTCACCAAATTTTGGAGCAGGAAAACCAAATCTCCAGTCCAGATCACCAAATTCATAAGGGGCACCCGGATAGGTTATTTGTCCGCCAAGGTTTTCATGTTCAATGGTCTGCCAGAAATTTCTATGCTTTAACTGGGGATTTTCAAGAAGATCCTTGCCATTGCTCACAGGAGACAGGGCAATTCGATTGGCCTGACCTTTTTCATACAAGGTCATTTTATCATGCTGCATGGTAAACCGATGAAAAATCCTGCAAAAGGTTTCATAGCCTTCATCGGATCGTCGATAGGACGGTTCAATCCATTTAGAATCTTCAAACACTTCCCATTCTTCCACGTTCTCATCTTTCATCCACTTTACAAACGGGTCCCACATAATCTTATTTTTGCCCATGATGGCGACAATGGCCAGATAACCGTCTTTGCAGGGATGAACTGTGGCTGAACCCGCTTCTTTTCCCCTTCCCCGACGGATAGTACCTTCAAGATCCCAGTATTGTGCTGAATTTTCAAGTGCCATGCCAACCGATTCCATGGCGGACACATCAACGAACTGACCTTTTCCGGTTCTCTTGGCATATAACAAAGCAATTGAACTGCCGACGGCTGCATAGGATTCAGCCATCCTGTACGACTGGTTATCGCATGCTCTCACAGGTTTTTCATTGTCAATACCGGCAAGGTATAAAAATCCGCCCATGGCGGAACAGGTCAGGTCTGACCCGGGATAATCCTTGTAAGGCCCCACACTGCCATAAGGTGTAATTGAAGTTTGAACAAGCCTTGGATTGATTTCTTTAAGCCGATCATAGGAGAGACCCAGATCATCCAGATACCCCGGAATACAGCTCTCCATAAAGATATCAACATTGGCGATCAGTTTATAAAAAATATTTTGTCCCTCTTCTCTTTGCAGATCCACAACCAGGCTTTTTTTATTACCATTATAATAAAGGAATTGAAGGCTGGCTTCAATATTGTCTTTTTCGCCTTTATAAAAAGGTCCTTTTTTTCGTAAAGGATCACCGGTTATGGGTTCAAGATGAATAACATCCGCACCCAGCCCGGCATACAATTTTGAAGCATAGGGGCCCAGCTCCCCTGTGAAATCGAGTACCTTCACATCAGACAGGGATCTATTATTAAGTTCACCTTCCATTGCTTTTACCTCCTAATCTTTCTTTAATTATAATATTTAATAAAACCAAATACGGGATCTGCTGTTCTCATGTCCTTCCAATTTTGTGCCCGGTTTTTATCACCCGGAAAATAAACTTCGTCCCCCACATACATACAATACCTGGCCTGTTACATAACCTGTATCATCATCTGCAAGATAGAGCACGGTATTTGCGATATCATCCCCTTCTCCGATGCTGCCGGAAGGCTGCTTTTTCTCCAGAAAATTTCTGGTCTTTTCTGGAAGCTCATACCACAATGGGGTCAGGATAAGGCCGGGTGCGATACAATTTGAGGTTATCCCCTTTCGACCCAGCTCCAGGGCAAGGGTTCTTGTCAAACCGACAAGGCCTGCTTTTGCTGATGAATAAGGCGCCTGTCCCGGCCCGCCAAGCCATGCACGGGATGCAATATTAATGATACGGCCCCGGTTCTGTTCAACCATGTGACCATGAACTGCCTGGCTGCAAAGGAACGGCCCCTTAAGATTTACATTATGAGTGATATCCCAGTCCTGTTCAGACAATTTTCTTAAAGCGCCCCCTCTTTCCATGCCGGCATTATTTACAAGGATATCAACAGAACCGAATGCGTCTATGGTATCACTCACCATGGACTCAACCGCAGCTTTGTTTGAAATATCCGCTACAATACCGATGGCATCGTATCCTTCATCCCGCAGTTGTGTGGCTGTTTGATGGACTTTATCTTCGGCAATATCATTTATGACTACTTTGGCACCATTTTTTGCCAGCATAAATGCGGTATCTTTGCCCATCCCGCTTGCAGAACCTGTAATAATTGCCACTCTGTTTTTAATTCCCATTCTTTACCTCCGAAAATCGTTTTTAATTATAACAGGATTTTAAATCGACATGGAAAAATACAGACTTTTCCCGCCGCATACAAAAAATGTCTGGCCTGTGATAAATTTGGATGTATCAGCAGCAAAAAAGGATACGGCACCGGCTACGTCATCCGGGGTCCCTAATTTTTTCACCGGTATTTTGGCTGCAAGCTTTTCCACCTGCTCTTCAGACATTTTTGATGAATGTATGTCCCCTTTGACAATCCAGTTTACCGTAATATGATCCTTTGCCGTTTCAAGGGCCAAAGATCTTGTAAATCCCAGCATTGATGATTTTGCAGCACTGTATATAGAGGTATGAGGCAACCCGAGATACTCAACGCTTCCAATATTGATGATCCTGCCATGGCTTTGTTTTCGCATGATCGGAATCACTTCCCTGGATAAAAAGTAGGCCGGGTCCATATTATTTTTCGCGCCCTGATACCAGTTTTGAGCCTTGGTATTCACAATCTCATTTTTAACTATCATGTCTGAATTATTAACCAGGATATCGATCCTGCCATATTTCTCCATGATACTTGCAATGGCCTGTTTGGCCCCGGTACAGTCTGCAGGATCAGAGGTGACGCCGTATGCCTCAATACCGTTCTCTTTAAGCTTTGATACCATGTGAGACGTATTTTTACCGTTAATATCCAGAACAGCAAGCTTTGCCCCCTTTGATGCCATCATCAATGCGATGGCATATCCGATTTCATCCCCAACAGATTCAATCAGCACAACTCTGTCTTTAAAGGTTTCCATTTTTAAAATCTCCTTTTTTATATAAAAAATTCAATTTAAAGATTTTTAAGCGCTGTCTTACCAGTCACTTGTAAGCATGTGCATTGTACATGCCGCATGTTCTGTTCCCGACAATCCTCCGCCCGTGACATGGGACATGGCAACCTGTGGAATCGGTTCCACCTGATACCCGTTGCACTCTCCCCTGAGCTGTTTAACATTTGCCGCTACCTGGGCTGCACCCGAGGCTCCAATGGGATGGCCATAGGACAACATCCCCCCCCTGGGGCTGACCACACATTTTCCACCGTAAGTTGCCTGGCCGTCTCTTAAAAACTGCAGGCCTTCACCTTTTCTACACAATTGCATACACTCATAGTAAAGTAATTCAGCAATGGTAAAGGCATCATGCAGCTCCAGAATATCAACTTCTTCCGGTCCGATACCGGATTCCTCGTAGAGCATGGAAGAGGTCATTTCCGTAATATCATCCCCTGTAATATCCCTTGGCTTGTTATGATAAGGGCCGGATGTCACGACAGATCCTCTCACCTTAACCGGTTTTTCAATCTTAAGTTTTCGTATCATTTCTTCGGAACAGACAACAACGGCTCCTGCCCCATCGACAACGCCGCAGCACTGGTGCAGGGTTAAAGGATAGGCAATCATTCTTGAATTAATAATCTCGTCAATACTATAATCCCCCTTAAACGATGCATGGGGATTGTGTGTTGCATGCCTTCTGTTTTTCTGCGTAATCAATGCCAGATCTTCAATGGTTGCTCCTGTCTCATGCATATATCTTGTGGCCCGCATGGCATATTTCCCTGTCATCACTCCGCCATGGACCGCTTCAATATCGTTCATGGCAGGCATGAATGCCGTACCGCTCTTTCTTCTTAAGGTATGATTTTCCGCCCCCACGCCCATGGATAATTCCGTGAGCCCGCATGCCACATCTTTTATGGCAAGATGAACCGCCATGGCACCGGCTGAACATGCGCTCTCCACATTGATTATGGGGGCTTTCCCGCAGATACCGATGTCTTTAAAAATTGTCTGGCCCGTAACAATACCATTATGGGCATTTCCCACATATGCACTTTCAATCAGTCCGGGCTTGTCAATATTGGAGGATTTAATCGCCTGGAAAGCGGCCAGTCGCCCCAGTTCATCATAATCCATTTTATGCTTGCCAAAAACAGTCTCTCCCACTCCGGCTATATATACATCGCGTTGTAATTTCATATGCTTCTCCTAAGCTTTCTGGAACATATAACTGATGATCTCAAGACCATCTGCATTCTTTCTGATCGGGCCTGTTGTCAGTTCAACTTCTTCGTCACATTTGAATGTATCCACATCCCCTTTTAACATGGCAAAAATCCTGATATCTTCAGGCAGATCAATATATCCGCAGATATAAGGTGTTTCCAAACCCGGCTGTCCGATATAAAGATCAGAAAAACTATAAAGAATTCCCTTTCTCGACAAGGGTACAACATCGAATTTCTCTCCCCAGCATGTGGGACAGGGGCTTAATTTTGGAAAATCAAGTTGACCGCATTTTTTGCATTTATAACCCTTAAGGTAAGGCAATCCTTTTTCAGGAACCTCCAGCAGATCCGGATGATAGAATGTAATATCCGGCTCTTTCTCTTTTTTGATTTTCTTTTTTTCAGCCATATGATCTCCTTTTAAATACTTTGAACAAAAATCAATTATTTGATTTCTTGCATCATATTGATTTGTTTCATTATTTTAGACATATTCGGCAATTACCTATCTGAAAGATACTTTAATTAATTCATTATTGAGGAATATTCAAGCATATGATTTTGGGGCTGTCAAGTGTTTTTGAGAAATATTTATTAATTTTTTTAATAAATATTTGTGTCAGAACTGCCTTGAACTTTTCTAACTATCTGTTTTTCAATAATTTTTTAAGTATAGGATGACGTAAAATAAAAAATATGCCTTATCATGAATTCATTCAAGAATAAAAAATTATAGAATTTGAATGGTTGAATCTTAATCAACTATTCTATTTTCTGCTTAATATTTAATTAGGAGGATAAATTAAATACAGAATTGATCTGAAAATTGTTTATCTGTTGTTCAGATAATGGCACTTAGATATTTTCAAAAACATTTTCAACTTTCCGGGTGACTGCCCGGCATAAAAGAGTGGTTACCTCGGACAATTCCGACATCATTTCAAGCGGGGTTACCCGCTTTAAGATAAACCACCGAATGGCCAGATGTGAAAAGCTGCCTAAAAACAAGTTCCTGAAGACCCTGTTATTAAGATCAGAACGAAACATACCAGATTCCTTGCCTTCATTTAATATTTCATAAAGCATCTCATTTGTATTTAAAAAAGAGATGAAAGCCTCGGTAGTATAAAATTGTTTATTCAACTTTATATCACACAAAAAAATGGTTAAAAATTCGCTGTCCGATGAAAAAATTTGAAAATACTCGCCTATAAAACACCGGAGCTTCTCCAAAGGATTTTTCGGCTCAAACACCCGCTTAAGCCTGCCCTGATAAATTCTAAACTTATCCTTTGGTATGGAATACAATAGGTCTTGTTTATTTTTAAAATACTCATATATTGTACCTTCGGCAACACCGGCCTTTTCAGCTATCTCAAGCATTGTCGCCTTTCTATGCCCCTTTTGGGCAAAAATAGAAACTGCGGCTTCAAGAACCCTTGTTGCCTTATCAGGCTTTACACCCGCACCCACTTCTGCTGCATCCGGGTTTACATTTGCGGCCGACTCATCGGATTCAACACCTATCATTGCCATTATCAATGACATTATAGACTCAAAATCCGGCAAAGTTTCATCAATTTCCATATATGCCAGGCAGCTTAATGATTCTTCATCTAAAAACCCGAAGATCATATCCCTTATAATACCGATATTAAGATCATTCCGGAAATATTTTTCCTTTACACCTTTTTTTAAAATAGCCAGCATTAAACCGGCATATTTTTGAAGTGCCTTATATCCGGCATGATTATAAAAGTTTTTATTTGAACGGCATTCAAACAGCAGGTTCTTCATTTTCCTGGCATCCCCGGAACTAAAATCATTCTGATAAAGATGAAACCAAACCATCTTGCCCAGGTGGGACACCGGCCCCATAAGCCCTTTAAAATGAAACAAAAGCTCTTTATGGGATTTTTCCATCAGCTCTTCAACGGTGTAAAAAAGCAGATCCTCTTTGTTCTCAAAATAATGATATATTATCGAATCTACAACCTTTGCCTTTTTTGCTATTTCAGAGATAGTTGAATTTGCAAGACCTTTTTGCGCAAATACGTCCTGAGCAGCTCCCAGTATGGCTTGTTTTTTCCCATTGTTATTACCCATTCAGCTATTTTCTCCTGATTTTTTACCGTCACTCATGCGTAACTGTCTTTTTATAATTTTAAATATTTTATATCAATACTTATAGTGATCATACAGATTTTTTGAATTTGATTCAACAATTTTTTTTTTGAGTTCTATTCAATTTCAATATATTCATATCACCTTGTTCACAACCATTCAATAATTTTTAAAAAATTGATCTTACATACTGCATATCGGCTATAAATAGCAGTCATCCGGCGATTTCAACATAATATCCTCGGATGATTAATTATATTTTTTAAAAAAAAATCAAAAATAAAGCTTGACAAACCAAACTCGTATTGATTGAATATGCCTCAGTTACTGTTGAGCATAAATTAAGAACCCTTGAATAATCGATTTTTGATATTTTAATGTTGTTACAATTTTGATGCGAAGAACCAGAAGATTTAGGATTACATTTTTGCAAATAGTATTTATTATAGATAATATAGTAACCTGCCATGTTTATATAAAGACAGATAAGTCTTAAGAAGCATGACTGATACTGCAATCCGCCGAAGCGAGTTTTGCAATACGTTGTTTAATTAACAATCTAAAGCAAGGAGGATCAAATGTCAAAATGTGAAAAATGCGCTTTTTTCTTTCCAATTCCAGAAGGGGATATGGATTTTGAACCAGGCAAGGGGGATTGCGTCAGACAACAGGAAGATACAAAGGGCAAATTCTGGCTGTCCAGACCGGTATTTGAAAACAGCGACGCCTGTGAGCATCACAGAACCCAAATCAACTAGTAATAAAGATAATTTGATTTGGGTTATACGAAGAATCTGACTTTTTAAACTAAAAAAATTTTGATGCCAAACAGGAGGAACTACCATGGGTACAACCGAAAGAACCACAAGACTTAAAAACAGATGCCGATTTAAACATGTAGCAGGCGGTGAGTATGTTGATGCCGGAGTAAAAGCCGGTGTTGAACGCGCCAGACTTATTACCCAGTCCCATAAAGAAAATATTGGAGAGCCCAATTGCGTGATCAGGGCCAAAGGGCTTGAAAATATCCTTTCAAATATTACAGTTCATATCCAGGACGACGAACTTATCGTCGGTGCCAATACAGAACATCCGGATTATTTCCCCATGTACCCGGAGCTGTCTTATTTTGCCACATTGGATATGGTTGAAAGTCAGTACTGCGACCATAAAGATGAAATGCGGGAAATCACCGAATACTGGAAACCTTACACCATTCAAACAAAAGGGGAAAAATATTTTACACCCGAAGAAATAGGGATAATGTATTCTGCAACCACTATACAGCCCCCCATGTTTGTTACGGCCTTTTCAAGCATTGTCCCCACTTACGAGTCTGTTCTTGAAGATGGCCTGCTCAAAAGAATAGAAGAGGTTGAAAAAAATATTGCCAATGCCAATGCAAGCTTGCGCAAATCCCCATGGAATGCCCAGGAGAACCTGCATTACCTGGACAAACTTGACCAGTGGAAAGCCATGGTCATTGCCATGAAAGCTGTTGTGGGATGGGCTCAGAGACATGCGCGACTGGCCAAGATCATGGCAGAAAACTTTTTAACTGATGCCAAAAGAAAAGAAGAGCTTCTTGAAATTTCAGATATCTGCAGAAATGTACCTGCTAACCCTGCAAGGGGTCTTCGCGATGCCATGCAGTCCAAATGGTTTACATATCTTTTATGCCACTCCATAGAACGTTATAGCAGTGGCTATGGCCAAAAAGAGGACAAACTTCTCTGGCCGTATTTTCAAAAAAGTGTCATTGAAAAATCCGACCAGCCCATGTCCAGGGAAGAGGCTGTAGAGCTTTTTGAATGTGAAAGATTAAAAGTTTCTGAACACGGCAGTACAAAAGGAAGACAGCTTCGAGAATTTTTTGCAGGCTCCAATGATCTGTTTATCCTTACTTTGGGCGGCATCAACCCGGATGGGTCCGATGCAAGCAACGATTGCACCAATGCAATTCTTGAAGCCACCGAAAGTATTATCACCACCGAACCTTCCATTTCATTCAGATGGAATGAAATAGGCAATACTGAAACAAAACAAAAGGTATTCAATTGTATAAAAAAAGGGTTTGGATTCCCCTCTATTAAAAATGATGAAATGAATACCCAGCAATTGATCAAATATTTTAATGTTCCTGAAGAAGTTGCCAGGGACTGGGCCCTTGTTTTATGCATGTCTCCCGGAATCACGGGCCGCAGGGGAACACAGAAAACAAGAAGTGAGGGCGGATCGGATGTTTATCCGGCCAAAGTGTTGGAAATCGCCCTGACAGATGGATTTGATGAATTTTTCTCCAATATCCAGCTTGGCCCGAAAACAGGTGACGGAGCAGAATTCAAGAGTTTTGAAGACGTCTGGAACGCACTTAAATTACAATTGCGCTTTGCCATTGAATTGGGCCTGCGCTCCAAGGATGTGGGCCGTATCATGGAATCGACACATCTGAGCTGTCCTTTTATTTCAAGCATTGATGACGGCTGTGTTGAAAAAGGTATGGATGCCAATGCTTTGGCAGAAGTTCCCAATCCATGGCATAATATCATTGGCGGCAGTGTTGTGGTGATCGATTCCATGACCGCCATTAAACAACTTGTATTTGATGAAAAAAAATATACCATGGCACAATTGGTGGAGGCCTTGAGAAACAACTGGGAAGGCAAGGAAGAAATGCGTATTGACTTCTGGAATGCCCCCAAGTTCGGTAACGATGATGCCTATGCCGATGCTGTGGCCACAAAGTATTATGACCTGATTGCCGATGAGTGGAAGAGAAATACCACCTATTCAGGGACATATCCCTTACCCCTTGCCCAGTCTGTTGCCGGCTATATTGTCAACGGCCCTAAAACAGCGGCAACTGCAAACGGAAGACATGCAGGAGAAGCCCTGGATGACGGCGGCAGCTCTCCATACATGGGATGTGATAAAAACGGACCTACGGCAGTACTTAAATCAGCTTCAAAAATCAATGCCTCAAAATACAAGGGTATTTTGTTGAACCAGCGTCTTTCGACAGTCCTTATGAACTCTGATGCAGGCTTTGATCTCTGGCATGCCTACATGAAAACATGGCACTCACTGGACATTGATCATGTACAGTTTAATGTCATCTCACAAGAGGACATGAAAGCCGCTCAAATAGAACCTGAGAAATATACAGACACTCTTGTAAGAATTGCCGGATACAGTGCAAAATTCATTGATCTTGCAAGATACTCACAGGATACAATAATCGCACGTACAGAACAGGATATGGCATCAGGATCGTAAAACATATTGATGTTTCAATAATCCCCGGCTATATTTGCCGGGGATTATTCCAATATTAATCTATCAGCAAAAGGAGCATGACATGGCTACTTGTAAAGAATGTAAATTTGTAACACCTTCCCCCACCGGCGATCCCACAACCGGAATATGCCTTGTGGAAAGAATCCAGCTTGCCGACACCCAGCAGACCAATACGGCAATAAAAGGAAAAATGGTGCAAAAAGCCATGGAAGCATGCCCAAAATTTGAAGCAGGTGAATCCTGGAAAGATATTAAAAATCTGCTATAACGATTTTATAAGAATGAGGATGGATTAAATGGCTACAGAAACCCGGTCAGATATAAAACACCTTATTACAAACATACAACGTTTTTCAGTCAATGACGGCCCTGGAATAAGGACATCCGTCTTTTTAAAAGGATGTCCCCTTAACTGCGCATGGTGTCATAATCCTGAAAACATAAACACCTTTCAAGAATTTTTCTATCATGAGGACAAATGCACAAAATGCGGCGCCTGTGCCGATGTCTGCCCTGAAAATGCCATAATACCGCCACGGATTCGATACAGGGAAAACCCTGCCGACTGTGGTGGTGGTTGAGGGGGGGATGGATCCGTGCCTGCAAGTTTGCAGGCTGAGTATAATCTTCCCTCAATTTCCGAAGAGAAACAAATAGAAGCCATTGATCCGCCGCGGTTTGACAGGGAAAAATGTACCCGGTGCATGAAATGTGTTGAGGCGTGTTCCTATGAAGCCCTTAAGGTTGTAAGCACATTAGAGAGTGTTGATGATATCTTTTCGGATGTCATGAAAGATGCACTCTTTTATGAATCCTCCAGAGGCGGCTTCACCATTTCAGGCGGAGAACCGCTCATGCACCCTAAAACAACCTTAGCCCTGTTAAAAAAAGCCAAAGAAAAAGGACTGCATACTGTTCTGGATACTTGCGGGTATGCAAACTGGAACACAACAAAACCAATTTTAAAATATGTTGACCTTGTCATGCTGGACATTAAATTACTGGATGATGAAAAACATAAAAAATGGACAGGTGTATCCAACCGTTTGATTCTTGAAAATGCTAAAAAAATGGCCGAGTGCAATACCAAAATGCGCTTGAGACTGCCCATTATCCATTCTGTTAACTTCTGGGACCTTCAATATCCAAAAGATATTGCAGCCTTTGCCAAAACCCTTGGCAAGAGTGTCTGCGGTATTGACCTGCTTCCTTTTCACAGTTTTGCTGCAAAAAAATTTGGAAATATCGGCAGAAAAGGCTATTTTGATCACTTTCCTAATATCTTTAACGAAGAAATAGAAGACTATAGAAAAATTATCAGCAAAGGCGGCTGGCAGACAACCATTGGCGGATTGATAGGAGTGCAGCAAAATGAAGAATGATCTTGGAATAATTACAAATATCCAGCAATTTGCAGCAAATGACGGCCCTGGCATAAGAACCACTGTTTTTCTGAAAGGCTGCAGGTTAAATTGCCAGTGGTGTCATAATCCCGAAGGCATAAGGCACTTTCCCGAAGTTTTCCATTTCTGGCCCAATTGCATTAACTGCGGCAATTGCAGGGCTGTCTGCCCTGCCGATGCCATGACGGAAATCAGAAAAGAACCCACCTATCCCGACCAGACCGGCTGGAAAGGAAAAATCGGATCAAAAATTATTACCATAAATAAAGAAAAATGCCTGAATTGTTTTCAATGTGTTGACGCCTGTGAATTTAACGCATTAATCGTCAGCGGCAAGTTTGTAACTGTTGATGAGGTGATGCA
>JAGLNZ010000311.1 GCA_023139225.1 Desulfobacula sp.
TGGTCCATTGCGGTTGTCGCTCCTGTTTTTGAAATTGAGGAAGCTGTAAGGGATAAATATATGGACCAGTTTTTCATGCAGCTGGTCGTGATATTAACAATTATTGCCGGTGCTTCAATCATCATGTTTTTTGAAGTGAAATGGTCCAGGCATATGGAGAATGAAGTCAACAGACAAACCGATGAACTCATAAAATCCGAGGCAAAATACCGATCCCTTGTGGAAAGCGCTGAAGATTTCATCTTCACCATTGACCACAACGGCAGATTTTTGTCCATGAACAGTTTTACTTCCAATTTTTTCAAATGCAGAATTGAAGATCATATCGGCAAGGGACTGTCATCGCTATTTTCAAAAGAAATGAGCAAAGGTCTGCACTTACTTATCCATACGGTTTTTGAAAGCAAAAAAAGCATTAGAAAGGAATCTGTACTTGATTTTGACGGCGTGCAGATACTCGTGGATACCAATATGGTGCCTGTGCGGAGTGAAAAGGGGGATGTAAACTCGGTTCTCTGTATTGGAAGGGACATAACCGAAGATAAAAAACTCAAGCGTCACCTTATACACACTGAAAAATTGGCATCACTGGGTACACTGGCAGCAGGGGTTGCCCATGAAATCAATAATCCGCTTGGGGTTATCCTGGGGTTCTGTGACCTTATGCTGCGGAAAAAAGACAAATCCTCCCAGGATTATAAAGACCTTAAAATAATAGAACGCCAGGGGCTTCATTGCAAAGAGATTGTGGAAAATCTTCTGGGTTTCGTACGCACGGGAGAAGACAATGGTCATAGCCACACTGATCTGAATCTCTGCCTTAAAGACACCATCAAGATAGTGAAGCACCGCTTTGAAAAAGAGGGAATCTCTTTGTCCATGGAATTTTGTAACACAATTCCACATATAATAGGCGATTCCAGAAAGCTGCAGCAGGTTTTTCTCAACCTGATCAACAATGCTGCCGACGCCATGCCCCTTGGGGGAAAATTGATCATTCGGACATTTATGGACAATCATCTTCACATGGTCGCAGTACAGTTTCAGGATGAAGGACTTGCAATAGAAGACAAGGATATTAACCATATATTCGAACCTTTTTTCACCACCAAGCCCGAGGGCAGGGGAACCGGACTCGGGCTTTTTGTGAGTTACGGCATTATAACCGGTTTCGGAGGAATCATGGAGTGCGAAAGCCACAAACATTCTTCAATGGATGCACCATCCGGCGGTACCATTTTTACCGTCAAGTTGATGGTGATATCGTAAGGAGGATTGATGAACGGACGTATTTTAATCGTTGACGATGAAAAGGATATGCTGACACTGCTCGACAGGATTATTACCGAAGATACCAATTACGGGACTGTCACACAAAGCAATCCTGAAAAGGCGGTTGAAATTTTCAAGGAAGAGGATTTTGACCTTGTAATAACAGATTTGAAGATGCCCGGTATGTCAGGGATAACCCTTATGGAGAAAATCAGGGAGATCCGGTCTGACGTGTCGGTCATTATCCTCACCGCTTATGCCACCATAGAGACTGCAGTGGAAGCCACACAAAAAGGAGCTAACGACTATTTGACAAAGCCTTTCCGCAGAGAGAGGCTCCTTGTAACCCTTGACAAGGTCATGAAATGGCAGGGGGTCATCAGAGAAAATAAAAGACTGCGCCGTGCCCTTGAAAAAAAGAATGATCTTTCCATCATCGGCTCGAGTGCTGCAATGGCAAATGTTTTTAACCGTATCCGCCAGGCGGCGCCCACATCCGGAACCGTCCTGATAACCGGCCCCACCGGAACGGGCAAAGAGCTTGTGGCCAGGGCTGTCCATCAGAACAGCAATCGAAGTTCAAAAAAACTTGTTACCATAAACTGTACGGCAATTTTAGAAAATATGATTGAAAGCGAGTTGTTCGGACATGTAAAGGGTGCATTTACAGGCGCAGCAACAGACAAGAAGGGCCTGGTTGAAGAAGCAGAAGGAGGCACCCTTTTCCTCGATGAGATCGGGGACTTAAAGCCCGGCCTCCAGACAAGCATTCTCAGGCTGCTCCAGGAAGGGGAATACAGATCCGTAGGGAGTGTTAAAACTAAAAAGGCTGATCTCAGGTTTATTGCGGCGACAAACAAAAATCTTGAGCAGGCCATCAGGGAAAACACATTCAGGGAGGATCTTTATTACCGTCTTAACGTTATCCGTTTAGAAATACCGCCCCTAAGGGACAGAGCCGAGGATATTCCGCTTCTGTGCTACCATTTTCTCAATAAATATTGTGTGTTAAATCAAAAACAGATCAAGGGGATCGCACCGTCCGCCATGCAGGCACTGACAGCAAGAGATTTTCCCGGCAATGTACGGGAACTTGAAAATATCATTGAACGGGGAATCATCTTTTGTACCGGCGATACACTGACTCTCTCCGATCTGGGCCTTTCCGGATCAAAGGAGTATCTCATGCCCGATTTAAATCAGGCAAATTCCATGATAAATTTCAAAGATGCCAAAGATGAAAGCATCCGGTTTTTCCACGAGCACTATATCAGATCCTTATTAAAGGAGAGCCAGGGAAATATCAGCAAGGCTGCGCAAATTGCGGGGATACAAAGACAATACCTCCATCGGCTTATGAAAGAGTCGCATATAGAGGCCGATGAATTCAGAATGTTGTCAACTATGAAGTGACACCTTAAGATTTACAAGTGTCCACCACCAGGTTTTACCAGCCGGTATCATCGTGATGCCGGCTGATTTTTTTAAAGCATTTAATCTGTATAATCAGGATGTTACCCAATTGTTTCGTTTGCTCTTCATTGTGGCACATTTATTGTTATTCCTAATTTATGAACAAGGAATACCGGCGAGAAAGTATTTGGTCGAGATTTTAAATGAATTTTAAGCAAAGAAGAAGGAGGAACAATATGGGTAACAATACAGAACAAAGAAAGGGCTGGGAAATAGCCCGTGATCTGGAAGCTGAAAAACAGACCAT
>JAGLNZ010000312.1 GCA_023139225.1 Desulfobacula sp.
AAAAAGTGTCATCACAGGGAGGTGCAGGTATGCCTGACAGAACTTTTGCAATATCGGCAACACGAGACTTTCCTTACTACCGCAAGGTATGGAAAAAGGTGGTCGTAATTCTCGTTGTATCAGCATTTCTCCCTCTTGCCTTAATCGGAGGCGGCATGTATTTTTACCTGGCCCGCACAATCAAACACAAAACAATGGAAGCCCTTCAAACGGAAGCTGTTTCCCATAAAAAAGATATCGATTCGTTTTTGACTGAAAGGATAATGGACCTGAAACTAGTCTCACAAAACAATAGTCTGGAAAAAATGATATCACCGGGTATGGTTGAACAGGTCCTGGCTTCATTTCAGAATGAACTGCCATATTTTCAGGACCTGGGTATAATAGGGCCGGATGGCGGCCACCTTGCATATACAGGGCCTTATGATCTTGGGACTAAAAATTATAAGGACACATTCTGGTTCAAAGCCGTGATGGCTCAAGGTGTGTATGTCAGTGACGTTTTTACCGGTTTCAGGAACGATCCGCACTTCATCATAGCAGTGAGGCGTAACGAGGGAAAGAGCGCCTGGATCTTGAGAGCCACAGTCATGTCAGGCCTGTTCGACAACATTGTCACCGGGGTGGCGGGAAACAGGAAAGGGGATGCCTACCTGATCAACAGCAAAGGAGACTTCCAGACAAATCCGAGAAAGGGCGGCAAGCTGATGATGAAATCACAGGTTTCACCCCCCGACCGTTTCAAGGGAGTGCAGGTTGAAAAACAAGGAGCAACCCTTACATTAACGACCTGGCTTGAGACTGTTCCCTGGCTCTCCGTCGTGACTATCGACAAAAGGGATATTTTTGAGGATTCAAGAAAAGTGCGCAATATCAGCCTCTTTGTTGTTTTATTGGGAGGATTTCTCATGATACTTGCGATTCTTCTGACCACAGACAGCCTGGTGTCGATGCTGGAAGAGAAAAGAAAGAACAAGCGCCGGTTGGACAGCAGGTTGAGGAGGACAGCCTTTCTTGCATCATCAATGAAATTGTCAAAGGGAGTTTTCAGCGACCTAAACGATATTCTGTCCAATATTCACGTTACTGCTACTTTGATGAAAGAGCAGGCAGACCCGGCAAACTTTGGTGAAACCGATTTAATGGCAGAGCAGATTTTTTCGGAATCCATAAGGGGAAAAAATCTTATTGACAGCATTATCAGGTTTACCATAGCAAAAGATCCCATTATTCTGGATGTAAACATTCACATGGTTTTAAATCGTATTATCGGTTTTTTAAAGACACCCCTGATTGAAAAAAACATAGGCGTAACTACCGATTTTCAGGACGGATTACCATCTGTCAGAAGCGACGTTACAGTATTGCGCCAGGTTTTTTTAAACCTTTTATTGAACGCTTCTGCCGTTGTCGGTGCAAACGGGTCAATTTATGTATCCACATCCATTAAGGAAAACTTTGTAACGGTTTTGGTTTCAGATGACGGGCCTTGCCTGGGGAACGCAGATAAGGAGCGAATTTTTGATTTGCACCATTTGACCAGGCGGGGGGATTGGGGATTCGGCCTGGCGATCAGCCGATTCATCATGGAAAGAATAGGCGGGAAAATGTCCGTCCAAAACAGGGAAGAACAAGGAGTGGTCTTTGAAGTTCGGGTTCCACAAGCGTTTATCGGGGAGTCTTTAGATTCTAAACTCGCTATTTTGGATTGATGATGCTGACACGGGAAAATATCAAGCAGGCCATAGATGCTATCGGCAAAAGAGAGCCTGAAATTGCCTATACCCTGAATACAATGCTGGGAAAGGGGAGAATTGATATACCGCCTGCATCAGAATCCAGGGACGAGAAAAAGCTGCACTTTTTTTTTGGTGGCAAAAAAGTTTTTGTCAACAAGTACCAGTTTTTTACCAGTGGTACCCCCCCCCTTGAACAAAGCTTGCTGATTCATTATGGAGAAATCGCCCAAACCCGCAACCTGTTTCACAGGGAACCTCTTGCAAACTCTGGAAAACATGCTTCAAAAATAGATATGGCAGGCCTCTCGTTGATGCTCAATTATGAAATTGATCTGGCTGCGGACCTGGTTAAAAAACAGATCGCTTTAAAACTTGAAAAAAATGGTTGTGCCGATGAAAGTCCTATTGTTAATTTGCTGCGCCAACACCTTAAAAGACTTGCGGATATAAGAGATGACAGCATCGAACAAAGTGGTTTCTATGATTCTTTAGACGATCCCCGGATACTTTTCCAGGGGGTAATACACGATTATACAAGTGCCGCCTTCATGCGATTTCCATTTACCCGGGAAAGCCTTATACAGGCCGCCCGCCTCAACCTGGAATTTTTTCACATCCGTTTTTTGTTAAACTGCCTGATTTCAGGCACGGACAACCTGGTTTTCGCCTGTATTGCAAAAGGAGAGTTGCAGGGACTGATTTTTCTGGAAAGGATAAGAAAATTATTTTACACAGGATTTGAAGTAAAATATGTTGCAACGCGTCGCGGGTCAGCTTCCCAAAGTGATCCTCACCCTGTCAAAGGTGCCGGGACCTTTATCATGGCAGGGGTCTGGATGCTCTGGAAAACTAATTTTCCCGACGTAAAAGAAATTTTTCTTGAATCGGAAATCGAAGCTGAAAGGTTTTACTCCTCCATTGGATTCCAAACCCGGGGACCGTACCGGTACGTACTCAAATCTCCCGAGGGCAGGCTTTTAATTTCAGTGGCACTCATAGCAGCATCCTCAAAAAAAATGCATCCCTCGATCACAAGTCTTCTATGCAAAAGAATTCCAGGACAGATAAGAATTCTCAAACGCAGGAAAACGATAAACAAAGAGCATAAAAGAGCCCTGGATTTTATAAAAATTGCGCTTCACCCCACAAGCTCAGATCTTCTGGCCAGGACAGCGGTATTGATGCTTTTGAAAAACAAAAGCCGTATTTTTGAGGCCCAAACGCTGCTTACCCTTGCAAAAGCCTTTGGCCGAACCGAAACCGATTCGGGGCAAAAAGCCCCTTTCCATCCTGTTGCAGTGGTGATTGATAAAAGATACCAGAATCACCTCATGGGGGTCACACACCTTGAAAATTATAAACGTATCAAAGCTGTTATGGAAATACTGCAGAATAAACGGCTGGATGGAAAATGGTTCAGGATTGCACCCCGCCTTGCCCAAAAGAATGAACTGACATGGGTGCACACGCTTGACTATGTTGAGAAAGTTGAAAAAACAGCCGGGAAAAGTCTTTCCTCCTTTGATTTTGATACCCAGACGACAGCAGAGTCATGGTCAACCGCCAGACTGGCGGCGGGCGGTGTTTTTTCTTTGCTTGACGGGATAATGTCAGGCAGGGCATCCAGAGGCTTTGCATTCATAAGGCCTCCGGGCCATCATGCCGGACCTTCGAAAGGCATGGGTTTTTGTATTTTTAACAATATAGCCCTGGGGGCAAAGTATCTGAAACAAAAGTACAAAGTTTCAAGGGTGATGATAATCGACATTGACGCTCACCACGGCAACGGCACACAGGAGGTGTTTTATGACACTGATGAAGTGCTTTTTGTTTCGATTCACGAGTCAGAATCTTTTCCCGGAACAGGAAGGGTTGAAGAGACGGGACAAGGAAAGGGCAAAGGGTTCACAATCAACATCCCCTTGGAAAAAGGAAGCCGGGCAAGGGACATTGGAAGGGCTCTGTATTTTCTTGCAGGGCCTGTTGCACAGGAGTACAATCCTGACATGATTCTGGTTTCTTTCGGCTTTGACCTTTATATTCACGACCGCCTGGCAGGTATGAAAGTGACACCAGGCGGGTACGCCCTTATAACTGCACTTCTCATTGAGATAGCAGAACGCTCTGCAGGAGGGAAGATAGCCTTTGTCATGGAGGGGGGATACAGTATAGAGGGTATCGGCAAATGCGGCCTTGCCGTCATGAAAGAAATCTGCAATGTGGTGAGTGTAAGCCAGGATAAAATAGACCGTGTCCGTAAAAGTGATCCCGGCCGTCTGTCAAGCCTCAGGAAAATTACTGAAATCCATAAAAAATACTGGAAGGTACTTTAAGTAAACTGCCTATGACTGTCATATAACAATTTCCACCCCTGTCTCCTGTCCGATGACAATCCATTAAAATCGTAATATTTTTTGTTTTTACTGTCTTAAAATAAATATTTAAATTTCGGCAAGTTACCAGGATATTGCATGGGTGAAACTCTCTGGCACACTTGTTGATATCTATTGTAAGTAAAAGCGTTTACTTATGATAAATTAACTGCGGGAGTCTGCATGGATCAAAACCTTAAAGCTAAGAAAAAGACACATTATTCCCGTCTCTTTCGCAGGTTTATTTTTCTTACAATGATCTGCTCTCTTGTTCCTTTGCTTCTTGCCGGATGGGCGATCAATAATCATTATTCCCAGTTTGCCAGGGAACGGATAATGAAAACGCTTCAGACCAGGGTCGAGTACCACAGGAAAATTATAGAGCTTTTCCTAAAGGAAAACAGAACCAGACTTGACTTCATCGCCCGCACATATTCAATAGACTCCCTGATAAAAGATGATCACCTTAACCATATTTTAAACAGTATCAACCGTGATTCCTGGATACTGACCGATCTGGGAATAATCGATGAAAGCGGGGATCACGTAGCTTACGTGGGGCCTTACGATCTTATAGATAAAAACTATTCCACCACTTTCTGGTTCAGGGAAGTGATGGAAAAGGGAATTTATACCAGCGACATGTTTTTAGGGTTTAGAAAAGAACCTCATTTTATAATGGCGGTTATAAAAAAGGAAAAAGGACAACGCTGGATACTGCGGGCAACGATCAACACGGATAGTTTTCGTTCCCTGGTGGAGAATGTAAGAATCGGCAAGACCGGAGATGTATATATTCTTAACAGCAAAGGGATCTATCAGACCCGTCCTGTTTCCGGTGGAGAGATCCTGACGCAGGCTTCAGGATTTGATGGTGAAATTCATAATGGTTTGAAATTCAGATTTTTTGAAACATTTGACAGTGATGTTAAGGCTAAAAAAATTGTCTGTGAAACCTGGCTGAAAGATCCAGGATGGCTTTTGGTAGTCAGGGTCGGTGAAAGAGAGCTTTTTGAAGATGTACGGCATGCCAACAGGGCAACCCTGGCCTCGCTTCATCTTAGCGCTTTGATTATTTTTATTGTCACCGTATTCATAACCAGCCACATGGTTGCGGTTATCAAAAGAAGAGATCGCGAGGTCGATGGTATTAACAGCCAGCTCATGCAGACCGGGAAACTGGCATCCATAGGAGAACTTTCCGCAGGGGTCGCACATGAGATAAACAATCCCCTTGCCATTATCATGACTGAATATCAGCTTCTTTTAGATGCAAAAAAAAGAACGCCTATAAAAGACAATACCTTTGAGGAACAATTTATAGGATCATTGCACCAGATAGGCATGCAGGTACACAGGTGCACACATATTACAAAAAATCTTATGAGGTTCGCCCGGAGGACCAAGTCCGTTATTGAAACAGTGAACATAAATGTATTTTTAAAAGAAGTGATCGATCTTATGGAGAGGGAAGCCAAATCGGACGGTATAAAGTTCAAATCCTTACTGGACGACAATCTTCCATCCATCCTGTCTGATCCGTCACAGCTTCAGCAGGTGTTCTTAAACTTTATCAACAATGCAATAGATGCTCATAAAGACAAAGGCTTTGGCACGATAACCATAAGAACCTGTCCTGCAAAGGACAAAACCGGGATAGCCATTACTATTGAGGATACCGGAAGCGGAATAAAAAATGAAGATATAGGCAAAATTTTTGATCCGTTCTTCACCACAAAACCTCCGGGAAAGGGCACAGGCCT
>JAGLNZ010000313.1 GCA_023139225.1 Desulfobacula sp.
ACCCTGACTTTTCCGTTTAAACCACCCGAGGATCTCATGAAGCACGGATGAGACTGATGATATGTATTGAGAAAGCATTAACGGTTTTAACAAACTAACCATAGGAGGAAAAATTATGATAGGAAGCAAAATTTTACTTGTTGACGATGAAGAAATATTTGCCGACAATATGGCTAAACTGCTTCAAAGCAGGCAGTATAAGGTCACCGCTGTTTACAACGGAGAAGACGCCATCAAGGCCCTTGAAAAAGAAATTTTTGATGTGGTTGTCCTTGATCTGAAAATGCCGGGAATGAATGGCATCGCTACTTTAAAGGAGATTAAAAACCTGGGGCTTTTTACGGAAACACTTCTTCTTACTGGCCACGGTTCAATTGACGCTGCCGTAGAAGCAATCCGCCTGGGCGCATACGATTTTCTCAACAAGCCCTGTGAAATAGATGATCTTGTTGAAAAAATCGAGGGTGCGTGGCGGAAAAAGGATGATGCCTGGAAAAAGGATCTGGAAGAAAAACTTAAGAGAGTTGTAGAGTCTCCCTCAGATGCCTTTAAGCTGTTCGACTGAGATGTACGGCATGAAATGCAGGGCCCTAAACCGAGCCGCCTTATAAACCCGTGTCAACAAGGGCGGCCCGGTCTTAACCCCTTGCTCGGTAATTAATTTGCAGAAAAATTTGGAGGATAGCCATGAAACAATTCCTGGTTAGTTCTGTAGGTCGGCTCGACATGATATGCTGGATTTTGGTTGTCACATTTTTTTGTGGCTGTTCGTTGATTTTCAATGGAAATTTCAACCAGTCGTTTATAGCGGCCGGAGGGGTTGTACTGGTCATGATTTTGATCGGATTATCCATTGAGGTCATCATTGAGACCCTGAAAGATATAAAGGGTCTTGGCACGATCACCGGGTTTATTACTAACGGGCCTGAGCTTGTTTGTTTAATCGTCGGTCTGGTCGTGGGAGACGTACTGTTTGCTGCCAGCACTCCTCTGGGGTCGAATTTTATGAACCCGATCCTTTTGGTAACGGCAGCATTGGTTTGCCGTGTGTTTGTAACAACACTTCAAACAAATTGGAAGTACAGTGTAACTTGCATCTGTCTTACTGCCGGTCTGGCTGTAAGTTTTTACCTTGTTCCAATCCAGTATCATATATATTGGGTGGTGACAGCTCTTGTTATAACCGGAGTGCTGTTTATTAAACGGCCGCCGGAAGAGGCTGAGGAATCCATAGAGGAAGAAGTAATTGCTAAATGGTGTATAGTGCCGGCCATTGCCGTGTTAATTACAGCAGGCTATTTTCTTGATCCGGTTGTGAGCTTTGCCTCCGAGCAAAGCCATGCCCCAAAAGGGGTGATTGGATTTTTTGTGCTGGCCACTCTTTCAAGCTGGCCGGAATTCAAATGTTGTTTGGCGCTTTTGAATCGCCGGAAATATCTGGCCGCCATATTGAATATTACCGTGAGTAATATCACCAATATCTGGCTGGCTGTTGCCGGAGTCGCAACTTATATATTTTTAATGTAAGCTGTATTAATAACACTTTCCATTAAATTAATTCCACATGAAATTATGGAGGAATCAAGAAAAAAAGCCATAACCCAACCCTTACGGCTGAAAGACAATTGGTTTTTTGCCATAGGGTTTATTTTAATATGGATAGCATTGTTAACAGCTATTGTTTTATGTTATCATGAGTTATGAAATTCAGGCTTTTTTCCAGCAAGCATAGTCCGGCAGGTGCTGGATAATAATCAAGGCCATGTTTAATTTTGTAAGTCCGTTTATTTTACTATTGGTTCATTTGCTTTACAAAGTGTAAAAAAACCTGACATATGCCTTGGTGTTTGTCAGGTTTCTTTACAAGCTGCTTTTTTCATCTTTTCAATAACTTACTGCTTCCAGGGTTTTGGCTTGCCGGTTGGCATGTATTTTGATAGTCAATAAAGTTAAGTGGTGAATGAAAAAGTGTAAAAAGGAAAAATATAATGGAGCAATCCTCAACTGAGCGGAAAGTATTTTATCATATATTGACAAGAAAAATCACAGTCTTGATACTGATTGTTTCTTTTTTCCCAATGTTGCTGACAACAAGTATCCTTTTTTATCGATTTAATCTGACCTATACTGAAAAAGTTCAGGACCATATTTCAGAACTGGTTCAAAAGCATAGTCAAAATATTGATACCTTTTTGTCGGAAAAATTAGGAAATATCCGGTTTTTAGCTCGGTATTTTGAGAGCAACCAACAGGCGCCACAGAAATTTTTGCAAAAGCATCTGGCATTATTAAAAAGTGAATATGGGGATGTATTTACTGATTTGGGGCTGATCAATGAAAACGGTGTCCAGTTCGCTTATGAAGGGCCGTTCAGGCTTGAAGATGCCGATTATTCAAATGCGCAATGGTTTATTAATGCAGCAGACAAACCTTTTTATATCAGTGATGTGTTTGCCGGTTTAAGGGGGCATCCTCATTTTATTATCGCAGTAAAGGTTCGATCAAAGGGTTTTAATTATATTTTACGCTCGACCATCAATTTTGGTGCCTTTAATTCCCTGGTGGAGAGTATTCATATCGGAAAAACCGGTGCGGCCTTTATTATTAACAGTAAAGGCCAGTTGCAAACCAAAAGCAATGTGGGCGTTAAGCAGTCAACTATTGCAACAATGGTGGATCGCAGCTGTTATAAAAACAATGAAACGATTTTTGCAAAAAAACAGGATGCTTCAGGAAAGAAATATTTGTGTGTGACATCAATGCTTGATAATATTGACTGGTTAATGATTTTCCGTCAGGATTTAAATGATGCCTACCATGATTTCTGGAAAACACAGCTTCTTACCCTGGTAATATTTATTTTGGGTTGTATTGGAATTCTTTTTGTTGCTTTCACTCTTCCCCATAATATTGTAAAATTGATTTCCAGTGCGGATAAAAAGAGTGAAGCTATGAATAAACAGGTCATTGAAAGTGGAAAACTGGCTACAATTGGAGAACTTGCCGCAGGCATTGCCCATGAGATCAACAATCCTGTTGCCATCATGGTTGAAGAGGCCGGCTGGATAGAGGATCTTCTTGAAGAAGAGGATTTAAAGGAATGTGAAAACCTTAATGAATTTACACGTGCGCTCAAGCAGATTAACACCCAGGGCAAAAGGTGCAAAGAAATTACACATAAACTGCTCAGTTTCGCCAGGAAAACAGATTCCACAATCAATGATGTTCAGATTAATGATGCCATAAAGGAAATGGTTGCTCTTACCGGTCAAATGGCAAGGTATAACAATGTAATTATTGAAACAATCCTGAATGAAGAGATTCCTTATATTCGGATATCTCCTTCCGAACTTCAACAGGTCATTCTTAATTTAATTAATAACGCCATTGATGCCATGAAAACAAACGGGGGAACCATTATAATTAAAACAAAAACCAGTAAAATTGAAAAAAATCACCTGGTAATTTCAATAGAGGATGACGGGCCCGGCATTCCTAATGATATCCTTAACAGGATATTTGATCCGTTTTTTACAACAAAGGCAGTTGGAAAAGGTACCGGCCTGGGACTTTCCATATGTTACGGCATTATCCAGAAAATGGGAGGGAAAATAGATGTCCACAGCCAGGTTGACATTGGGACCAAATTTCGTATCTGGATACCGTTCCAGGAAGATGTTATTGAAAACAAAGATAATGAGAATGAATCATAATATTAAGGAGAATAAACATGAAGCAGATTAAATTATTACTTGTGGATGATGAAAAACCATTTTTGGACACCATTACCAAGCGTCTGGAAAAAAGAGACTTAAATGTCTCTGCTGTTTACGGTGGAAATGAAGCATTGGCTGAACTTGAAAATAATAAAAAAATTGAAGTCGTTGTCCTTGATGTGAAAATGCCTGGAATGGATGGTATTGAGACATTGGTTGAAATTAAAAAAAAGTTTCCCCTTGTGGAAGTGATCATGCTGACCGGCCATGCCACTGTTGAAACAGCAATTGACGGGATGAAGCTGGGAGCATTTGATTATCTTATGAAACCCTGTGACATTGAAACCCTGGTAAATAAGGTCAATGATGCAGTAGAAAAGAAAAGATTACATGATGAAAAAATCACTGAAGCCCGCATTAAGGAAATTACAGGACGGCAGGCTTAAGGGAAAGAGGGATGTCATGACCCGGAACTATAAAGAGGAGAACATTATAAATGTCCTGCTTGTTGATGATGAGAAAGGGTATTTAAATGTTCTGTCCAACAGACTTTCCAAACGATCCATTCATGCAACCAAAGCTTTTTCAGGTACCCAGGCCATACGGATTCTGCGCAAAAATGATTTTGATGTAGTCGTTCTGGACTTGAAGATGGAAGACATGGGTGGCATTGAAGTTTTAAAAATAATGAAAAAAATGGCGCCTGAGCTGCCGGTGATTTTTTTAACAGGACATGGTTCACAGGAAGCAGCCAGGGAAGGAATAGCCTTAGGGGCATTCGATTACCTGACCAAGCCCTGTGAACTGGTGGAGTTAATAGATAAAATCAAAAAGGCCTGCCAGGGACATAAAGAGGAACCTAAAGGATCTCATATAGACTGATAAATGAATTTTACGATGGTTGTTGATCAATAGCTGTTGCTTAAGGAGAAAAGCATGTTTTACAAGACAAATGGATTTAAACTCTGTATCGCCTTATTGGTGGGTGTTATCGTCTTCCTGCTGCCAAGGCCGGAAGGCACACAATTCAAGGTTACGGGTGATACAGACCAAATACTCATGCAGAATGTGAATGAACATTTTGCTGTTGTTTCACAAGGAGAAACAAAAACTCAATCATATATTTTAAAGGCAAA
>JAGLNZ010000314.1 GCA_023139225.1 Desulfobacula sp.
ACGGTTCAGGTGGATTATGTTGACGGACTTTCGCCAAAGGCAAAACGATTTTTAGCAATTCTTGCAGTTCTTGTGATATTATTTGTAGTCGAGCCCATTCCTTTGGAAATAACAGCCGTCTGTATCGGAGTGTCCCTGGTCGTCTTTCAGATAACCGATGTTAAGAATGCATGGGCTCCCTATATGCACCCGGTCGTCATTTTTATCATGTGCTGCCTGATTTTTGCCATTGCTCTTGATAAGGCAGGCTTAACAAAACGATTGGGATATTTTATTATTAAAAAAGCCGGGAACTCTGTTACCCGTTTTACTTTTATTATTGCCATAGGGCTTGGGCTTGCTTCCTCGTTTATGCATGATGCAGCTGCCTGTGCCGTAGGAATTGTGACAATGCTGCCGCTGATGCGGGCGGTGGGCATTGAACCTAATACCAACACAGCCAAGTTTATGATGCTGTCATTACCCTTTGCCTGCTCCTGTGGTGGTATGGGAACCCTCGTCGGGGGAGGACGATGCATGGTATCCGCAGCATTTTTAAAAGAATTTACCGGGATTGAAATTACCTTTTTTGACTGGATGTTATATGCCATGCCGGCAGCGATTTTGACAGTTCCCATTGCTGTGTTCATTGTCTACCTGATATTCAGGCCTGATCCAACGTTCAAATTACCGGACTTTGATGAAGATTTAGGGCCCCTTACAACACTTGAGAAAAAAACACTGACCATTATTGCCCTTTCTTTCGGGCTATGGCTGACCAAGGGACTCCATGGCCTTGACTATTCGGTTACCGGTATGCTGGGGGTGACTGCCCTGGTATTATTTAAGGTATTAAAATGGCGAGATATCAATGATAATCTGGAATGGGGGACTGCCCTGTTTATCTTCGGTGGCGGTATTGCCTTGGGTCTTGCCATGGGATATTCAGGTGCTGCTGATTATTTTGCCAATCTTTTCTTCCCTCTGATTCAGGGAAAAGGCTGGCTGGTTCTTTTTATCGGTGTCGGTGTTTTCGGGGCTTTAGTGACCAATGCCATGGCCAATGTTGCAGCGGCCGCTTTGATATTACCCATTGTTATCCCCATGGCATTGCTTGAAGGGGTTGACCCCAGGGTTTTAGCTCTCTGCCTGGGTACGGCAACATCCTTTGCCATGTTGCTGGTCATAGGATGCCCTCCTAATGCCATTGCATACAGTTACCGGTATTTTAAATCATCAGATCTCACAAAGGTGGGACTGGTTGCCACGCCGGTTTTGCTGACGGTTTTAATAGTTGTTGCAAGCGTATGGTGGAAGGTATTGGGTTTAATTTAGGATAAATATTGGCATGAACAAACTTGATGATGACAAGATTCGCCTTCTTTTGGTGGATGATGAAGAAGGGTTCAGGAGTACAATCTCCAAAAGGCTTACTAAAAGAGGAATGAAACCCGTGCAGGCTTCTGACGGAAAAGAGTGCCTGGATATTCTTGAAAAAGAGCCCATGGATGTGGTGATTCTGGATGTAAAAATGCCCGGGATCAGCGGAATAGATACTTTAAAGGCCATTAAGCAGACTCACAAAAAGATTCAGGTCATTCTTTTAACCGGCAATGTTGCAATTACAGACGGGATTGAAGGAATAAAAGCCGGTGCATTTGATTATTTAACAAAGCCTGTGGAAATTGATCATCTGGTGAATAAAATCAAACAGGCCTTTGAAATGATCCGGCTGGAAAAGGAAAAACAAAAAGAACTGGAATATCGTGCAAAGCTTGAAAAAAAAATGATTGATACGGATCGGCTGGTATCTCTTGGCACAATGTCCACGGGCATTGCTCATGAAATTAATAATCCTCTGGCCATCATCAATGAATCTGCAGGATTTATGAAATATATTCTTGGCACACCTGAAATGTTGAAGATTCCCAGAAGGGATGCTCTGATGATGGGGATAGGGAAAATTGAGAAAAGCATTAAAAGAGCAGGAAGGATTACCCATCAGCTTCTGGGGCATGTGAAAAAACAGGAATCTACTTTGTCCGAAACAGACATAATGCCATTACTGCATGAAACTTTGGGCCTGCTGGAAAAAGATATAAAAGATAAACAGATAAAGATAAACTGGGAAATTGATAAGAAAAAAAATATTGTCTGGATTGATCCATATCAGATGCGGCAGGTTTTGATGAATCTTTTGAACAATGCTGTTCATGCCTTGAAAGAGAACGGTTCCATAACGTTAACCACTAGTGAAAGTAATGATGATATCATTCTTGAAATTAAAGATAATGGTATCGGGATCCCCAAAGAAAATTTAGGCAAAATATTTGATCCGTTTTTTACAACCAAATCCTTTGATGAAGGCACCGGTCTGGGACTGTTTGTGGTCCATAAAATTGTTTCCAGTCTCAACGGCAAGATTGATGTCACAAGCAAGGTGGGCAAGGGGACCTGTTTCCAACTCCGGTTGCCGAAATATGATAAATCAAATAAATAAAGACAAATTTTGAAAATATATGAAAAGGAAAGGAGAAAACTCCCATGATTAAAATACCCGCTAAAGTCTTGATAGTAGATGATGAAAAAGATTTTGTCGAGATGTTTTCCCTGCGGTTAACGGAGCAGGGTGAAAAAGTATCCACCGCCCACAGCGGCAAAGAGGCATTAAAGGTGTTGGAAACTGTGGCCATCGATGTGGTTATCCTGGATATCAGGATGCCGGGCATGGACGGGATTGATACTTTAAAACAGATAAAAGCGCTTCATCCTGTTGTTGAAGTCATTTTGCTGACCGGGCACGGCTCTACTGAAACTGCCGTGGAGGGGATGAAACTTGGGGCCTTTGACTACCTGATGAAACCGGCTGATTTTGAAGATATAAAAATCAAGCTGGAAAATGCCAGAAAACGAAAAGACGAACAGGAAGAACGAATTCGGAAGGCTGAACTCAGGCTCCTTTTAAGAAGCAGCGGAGATTTATAAAATGAAATCTATTATAGTAAAAGATTTAATGGTCCCGCTTTCAGAATATGCCACGGTTAACGAAGGTGCCACATTGTCAGAGGCTTTGGACGCGCTTGAAAAGGCCCAGGCACAATTTGATAAGAGCAAATACCGGCATAGGGCAATCCTGGTATGTGAAAATAAAACCAACAAGGTTATCGGCAAACTCAGCCAGCTTGATGTGATACGGTCTTTGGAGCCCAAATACGATCTGTTTATGGAAGAAAAATCATTTCCTAAACCAGGTATGTCTCATTTTGGTTTCAGCCCGCAATTCATGAAAGGTCTTCTAGAACAATACGAATTATGGTATGAACCGCTAAAAGATATCTGCAGCAAGGCAAGCCAACAAAAAGTAACCCAGGTCATGCATACCCTGACCCCGGGGGAGTATGTCAAAGAAAATGCAAATCTGGGAGAGGCCATTCATCAGCTTATTATGGGGCATCATCAATCTCTTTTGGTGACAAAAGATGAAGATATTGTCGGAATCTTACGATTAACAGATATTTTTAAAGAAATATGTATCAATAGAAGAAAGATGCATCAAACTTAAAAATGGAAAAACTTACTATCCAATTAAGTATTAAAAACAGGGTATACCTGGTCAATACCATTCTTTTGTGCATCACTGTGATCGGGGCGGTCATTATGGTCTGGTATACCTATAAAACCGAAAGAATTTTTAAAGATATAATTGATAAAAATATTGTTATTTCTCAGTCGGCTGAGGCCCTTGCCTCATCCCTTGTCAATCAGAAAGGGTTTGTGTCGTATTATCTTTTGGACCACGATCCTGCCTGGATTGATCATCTGGACAGGTATAGAAACCTTTTTAATAAGCATTTTATCACTGTGAAGTCCCTTGTAGAAGAAGAATGGGAAAAAAAAGCCATTGCCCAGATTGAATCCAAATATAAGCATTATGTTACAACCAAAGATAAAGTCATAGGTCTTTATGAATCAGGCGAATATGAAAAAGGATCTGCCCTTCATAAGGATGTAAGGCAAGATTTTTTTAAAATTTTAGAGATATGTGAACATTTTAAATTGTTTCATAAAAATAAAATTGCAGATGCCATCAAAGCAAGCAAGAAAGAATCCAATCAGCTCAGATATATTGCCCTTTTGGCAATTATTACGGTTGTTGTTCTCAGCCTTTTGATTAATTATATTTTTTCGCGCCATATATTGGCACCGATTCGAAGACTGGCGGAAGAGGCAGACAGACTGGGAAGTTCAAAATCATCGGCAAACGAAGTTGCTGCGTTAAAACAAAGTGTTCACGGGTTGATTGAAAATGCAGAGCAGGCGCATCAGGACTTGAAACATAGCCGGGAAACCCTGATGCAGTCAGAGAAAATGGCATTGTTAGGCAAGCTGGCTGCCGGAACATCGCACAGTATTCGTAACCCATTGACTTCAGTAAAGATGAGACTCTTTTCTTTGAACCGTTCCTGTGATTTTACAAATAATCAACAAGAAGATTTCAATGTTATTTCCGGCGAGATAAAGCAGATTAATAAAATTGTTGAAAATTTTCTGGAATTTTCCCGCCCGCCCAAATTGAGAATGAAAAAGATGAGCCCGTCAATTGTGGTGGACAGTGCTCTTCATCTTTTAGAACAACGATTGAAATCCTATCATGTGACCGTAAGGTTAATTCGACACCGTCCTCTTAGCGATGCATTCATCGATCCGGAACAGCTAAAGGAGGTCATCGTTAATATTATTGTCAATGCCTGTGAAGCAATGGATAAAAGCGGCCTGATCATTATCCATGAAGAAGAAAGTCATGTGGAACCCTTAAAGAACGTAGCTGTAATCAGGATAATAGATGATGGTGAAGGAATTTCCCAGGAAATCAAAGAACAGATATTTAACCCTTTTTATACCACAAAAGATGATGGAACAGGCCTTGGGTTGAGTATAGCGTTTAATATCATAAATGAACATGGGGGATGGTTGGATGTAGCCAGTGAGCCTGGCCGTGGAGCATCCTTTGTGATCACGCTTCCCATAAAGGATTCATAGTATGGATACTATTTTGGTAATTGATGATGATGATCAATTAAGAATAAGTTTCTGCAAACTTTTAAAAGAGGAAAAGTATGCAGTCATCAGTGCTGCTTCCGGTGAAGCCGGTATTGAAATTGTTAAACAGAATACTTTGGATCTGGTCGTTCTGGATATGCGATTGCCCGGAATAAACGGGATGGAAACATTCAAACGAATCAAGAAAATCGATTCAAAACTGCCGGTTATTATCATCACCGCCTATGGTACAACTCAAATTGCTATAGAAGCCACCAAACTGGGAGCTTATGATTATGTTCTCAAACCATTTGATGTGCCGGAGATGCTTAATTTAATCGAACAGGCAATAGAGGCCGGATATTTTATGAGGTCGCCGGTTAAAGTGGATGCTGCTCCTGATATACAGTCCGGAGATGCGATTATCGGCCAAAGCAGACTCATGCAGGATGTCTACAAATCAATAGGCCGGGTCTCTCAAACGGATGCAACTGTTTTAATAACCGGAGAATCAGGGACGGGGAAAGAATTGGTGGCAAGAGCGGTTTATCAGCATGGTATTCGTTCGGATAAGGCCTTTTTAATCATTAATTGCGTTGCCATACCTGAAAATCTTCTTGAGAGTGAATTGTTCGGGTATGAAAAAGGGGCTTTTACCGGGGCATCCCA
>JAGLNZ010000315.1 GCA_023139225.1 Desulfobacula sp.
AGCAAGTTCGTAAATAGTCTTTGCAAAAATAAAATGGTTATGATTTAAAGATCAACCACCATGACGCTGGAGAATCTCTTTGATTTTTTCCTCTGTTTGTTTTTCAACAATGAGCATTTTATCTGCTTTTGCTTTTTTGATCTTTTTGGCAAGGGTTTCAAGGTCTGCCGGTTTTTCAAGGAAATCCGTGGCACCGACTTTCATGGCTTCAACTGTTTTTTCAACAGTGGCATAACCGGTAAGCAAGATGATCTGCAGCTCGGGTTTTTTATTTTTAATGGCCTTTAATGCTTCCATACCGTCCATTCCCGGCATCTGAAAGTCCATAATGATGGCATCAAAGGACTTTTTTCCTATAATGGCCAGGGCCTGGTCAGCAGATTCAGCAGTGGTGACTTCCATGCCGCGGGCTGTCATCCGTTCGGACATGATCTCCAGAAACTCTTTTTCATCATCGACAAGCAATACTTTTTCCGACATTATTATTCTCCTTATAACGTTGGTGCCTTAAGCCAAATCAAATTGGCGTAAAGGATTAAATACGTTTTGGCCATAAAAGGCCAAAACCATTATTATTATTATTATTTTCAATGGATATATCTAAATGTGCCGCTAAGGCCTGGTCTTGTTTTGACCCAAATAGATCATCCAGTAAGTCATTTTTAACCGTGTCCATTGAAAACCAGATTGAGGGTGCAAAAGGATCAGTTCCAAATGAAACCATTACTCTGTTTTTTCCTTTATTTGCCAGGCAGGCGGTTTCAATGGCCCTCCAGATCATATTTTTAAGATAAAAAAGGTTTGTGTTAACTGTTATGGGCGATATAGGGGAAGTCACTTCAACGGTTACCCCCTGCATTTCCACAAGCCGGGATGCCAGATCCAGAATAAAACAGACCGTTTTTTCAAGATCAGCACTTTGAGTTGACAGATCAAAACTATGGGATAGACGGTTTATTTTTTTTAATATCAGATCAGAGCGTTGCACATGTCTTGTCACCATTTGTGAAATATCTTTGATGCGTATAGGAGAAAGGGGATGGTCTTTTGAGGCCATTATGGACAGATCTTCCAGCAGCCCGGCACTTTCATTGATAATGGCCAGGGCATTTTTAATTTCATGGGTTGCAGAGGCAGTCATTTTGCCGAAAAATTTCATCCCTGCATCTGCCAGCATATTTTCATTTTTTTCCATTTTGGGCCTCTGCTTTTAAGGGCAGTGTCAGGGTAAAACTAGTGCCCTGACCCAGCTTGCTTTTTACTATGATATCACCATTGATCTCTTTGACCAGACCGTATGTAATGGACAGGCCAAGACCACTGCCCCAATGATCGTTTTTAGACGAATAAAAAGGCTCAAAGATTTTATGGATATCATCCCTTGAAATACCGTGTCCATTATCGGAAATAATTATTGTCACTATTTTTTTTTTGAATCTGACACTAATATCCAACCGCCCGCCATCTTCCATTGCAGCAAAAGCATTTTCAATCAGGTTTAAAAAAATTTGCTGGAGACTGCCCCTGTCACATTCAAAATCTGGGATAAGGTCAGGTTGATCCACAGATACGGTTATGCATCTGCGCCGGGCTTCCTTATCAAGAAAGGCAAGCACCTGTCCTATGACCTGTCCTATATCTACCGGCTGTATGCTGGTCTCCATGTGCCGGGCAAAATCCAGCAATCGCTGGGTAATGGTGCTGCACCGCTTTACCGCATCAAGAACATCGTTTGCAAGGGGAGCCAGGCGTTCATCCGAAGTAAAATCTTTTTTCAGTGTATAAAGGTCCATCATCAAACCTGTTTTCTGGTTGATGATGGCCAGGGGGTTATTAATTTCATGGGCCACACCTGATGCCAGGCGGCCAATGGATGCAAGTTTGTTTGCGTATTCGGCATGGTGAAGGGCTTCAATCCTTTTTCGATCTGCTGAATGGATACGCCCTACAAGAAAGGTTGCCATGCCCATTATGGACAATAAAATTAAAATAATGCTGACAATAAGATATCCGATCAGCTTAAGCCTGGGTTTGAACCACAGGTCGGTAAGCCATTTTTTGCTTTTGACCAGCACCAGTATTAACGAGGAATCAGGTATCCTGGCATACCCTGCAATGACCGGTTTTTTACTAGGTGCAACATCTTCTTCAATGCCTGAGTTATCTTTAAACAGGCTGGTGTTCAGGGTATTTGGGACACCTGATTTGCCGTAATAAAAGGAGGGGGTCAGCAAGGTCCCATCTTTACTGACAACAAATATATCGTTATCCTTTCCGCAATCTTGAAGTGCAATATAATCCAGAGCGGATTTTTTTAAGTCTTTGGACAAAGAGATGGAAGCTGCAGCAGAGTTCAGAATTTTTGACATACTGGTTTTCATTTCATTTTCAATGGTCCTGTGCGTGAGGTTGGAGTCCACAAGGGTCATGACAAAAAGGGGCAAAAGGGCCATAAAGGATGTAAACAGCACAATCAGCTTCCACTTGCGCGCAAAATTAAAACCAGTGTGCGTATGGCTGCCGGCAATGTCACGGTGGTCCCAGAATGCCGGTTTAAATTTTTGCAATCGTCTCATGATTTTTTTTATAATTAAAAGTGTGTTCCATTCTGCTGTTTATTTGCCTGCCTTGATTTTTTCATGTGCTTTTTTCAGTGACTGGGTTAAAAGGTTGATATCAACAGGCTTTTGCATATATGCAAAGGCACCCAGATCCATGCATTTTTTTTTGTCATGTTCCGATCCATGACCGGTCAGTACAATTACTTCGATCTCAGGCCGTGTTTGTTTTACTTCCTTTAAAACCTGCATGCCGTCAATTCCTGGCATTTTCAGATCAATGATCATCACTTCCGGAGCATCATTGTGAACCAGATCCAGAGCTGAGTTCCCGTCGTAGGCAACCGCAGACCCCATATCCCGCATTTGCAGACGTTCTGACAGGGTTTGTACAAACTCTTTTTCATCATCCACCAAAAGGACTTTCGAAGGCATTTCAAGGTTGTGTTTTTTATATATATTGGACTTATTGCAGGGCTGCTCGACGCGGGTTTCAACCGATACAACTCCGGGTACTTTTGCCGCAATGGTTTTCAGCTCATCTTCAAGGCGGCTGAGCATGAGAACCTGTTTGTTGATGGTTAATACAACCCTTGTGTTCTCTGCCTGAACCCCGACATTATGACCGGCATTGATCAGTGCCACTTCTGTATTGGCAGCCAGCAGGAAATCATTCACCGCAGCTTTGGAATCGTTAGTTCGCAGGACAACCGTTTTTAACAGGTTGTCCTTGATCAGGGCAATGGCTTTGCCATGATCGGTTTTGTCCATGGGCAGCACAATGTCATACAAAACACTATTCCAGGGATCATTTATTGAAAAAAGCGTGTTGGTCCATGCCGACCTGTCATGATCTTCAAGAGATATGGCCCGGACGGCCTTTTCTTCAGACAATTGTTGCTCTTTTTTAGCCTGTGCCAGCCGAAATGCAGTTTTTGCTATTATGCAGACCCGTAATACATGACTTACACTTTGGGGAATCAGCAACCCGCAGTATCCTGAAATAATAATGCTATCATCATTGAGCTTCTTGGCCAGCGCGAGTTTCAGGTA